>CAZWST010000074.1:0-1610 GCA_964636965.1 uncultured Muribaculaceae bacterium | reverse complement strand
CCCCGACCTACCGGGTATGAACCGGTCGCTCTAGCCAGCTGAGCTACATCGCCATATCAACACAAGCAACATAATAATAACATAATTAATTACTTTTGACAATAGAAATTTATAAATTTTTGCTTTAAAAAAAGAAATAGTAAATTAACTACTATTTCTTACAATATAAATATAATCCATTATCTAATTTTACTCTAATAGCATAACCAATTACTAAATCATATTTATTATAGACCATAATAATTTGCTTATCAACAATACCATTATTCATATAAAGTGGATCAATATAATTATGTAAATCATCAGCCGATATTTCCAAAAATTCTCCATAGCCATCAGACTCATCTACTTCATTCTGATCACAAGCCTTAGTAAAGTTAACAATCATTTCATTATTCCAATCAGCAAATTCTGGTTCAATATGATCTATTTTTAAATCAGATTCTTTTAGTTCTTTCGAATTATAACCTTTTTTTACGTGCAAAGTGACATCTTTTTTCACCATGTTTCCAACAGAATCACTTACCCTTATTTTAAAATTATAAGTCCCTTCTTTTTCGTTTACTTTACTATCACTTTCATTATCATATTCAGCCTTACATGGTTTTGAATAATCTTCACATACCTTAACAAAATCATCAACTAAAAATTCTTCATTTACCCCAACTGTAAGTTCTTCAACTTCAACTCTTGGTGCAACAGTATCTACTACTTTAATCTTACCAGTCTTAGTAACATTTTTATATTTTATCTTATATGTATAATCTCCTACTTTGTTTAAGACTCCATCTTCAGTAGAAATAGAAGACACAAGTAAAGTATAGTCTGATTCATCGATTACTTTATTATTAACAAATTCCCTTACATCAGTAGGTAACACTGTTCCAACTTCATATTTTAAGTTTTTCTTTATATTTAAAGTATATTTACTTTTATAATAGTATAAGCTACCAACAATTAACAAAAAAACTACAATTATTGCAAAAATAATTCTTTTTGTCTTTCGAGGATTAGACTCCTCAAAATAAAAATCTTGATCCATTAAAACACCTCTTTATATCCATCTCGAAAAATATATATTTCTTGTATATCCTTCTTCATAATTATCAAAAACTTTAATTATCCAGTTAACTATAGCAGATAAGATATCTTCATCTTTTCTAACACGAATTTTCTTCATTTCAGTCTTTAATTCTTTTCTAAAAATATAATCATCTATATATTTACTAAGAATAGAATCTAATTGTTCTAACTTAGCTATTTCTTTTTTATCATTAATATCAACTTTAAAGACATATTCTTGATAAACATCAATTAACTTCTCTGATAATTTATCGTCTTCTAAATATTCAAAATCAACAATTCGATAAAAGTTTGGACAATGACGCAAAACTTGCTTATTCTTCTTCATTTCCATCTACCTTTCATAGTTAATTATACAAAAAAAATATAAAAAAGTATATAGATACAAAATAAAAACACCATAAAAGGTGTTTTTAAAAGACGTCTTTTTAATATTAAAGTTCAATTAGTCCTCTTTTTTAGTTGCAATTACTTCGTTTCATTTGTAATTTCCACATTCAGGACACGCTCTATCTGCGTTAATAGGA
>CAZWST010000073.1:0-1884 GCA_964636965.1 uncultured Muribaculaceae bacterium | reverse complement strand
GGAGGTAGACATCCGACTTATCAAATTCTCCTAAGTTCATATTACTATATTATTTTTATCTTTACAAGGATAAAATTAACGTATTTTCGGTACTTTGAGGCAGATTTTTAATATCTGCTATTTATTGAGTTAATTCTCTTTTTTTAGGTCCTTTTTTTCTTTCAAGTAAACTAGATAATGTAACTGGCTCAGTTGTTTTTGCAATAACTTTAAGAACTTTTTCTTCATCAGGTGAATATTCAACTTCTAGTACACAGCAAGAATCTTTTTCAAATATCTTACTTGCAATTTTAAAAGTAAATGGTTCTCCAGACTTAAGTAGTCTTGCTAGTTCTTCCTCTTGTTTATTTAAAGCAAATTCAATATAAGGATATTTTCTAGCTTCCCATTCTTTTGATTCCCATATTTCGTCCCAATCGAGAGTTTCTGGAAATCTTCCATCATTAAAGTGTTCCTGAAATATTTCATGAAGCGATACTGCTAATTTTTTTAAAGTATCTTTACTTACTTGTTTTTGTGTAAGTATTTGACTCATATAATCATAATATGTTTGATCATATTCGGGTCCACCGATGTAATTAACATATGTATATCTTTCAGTTGGGTCACTAACACGTTTTTTTGCATAAGCTACATCATCAAAAAACAAAACATCTTCAATTTCGTGTACTCCCCTTTCTATACATAACACAGCTAAGAATTCATCAAAACTTGGATCAAGTTCAGGTAGTTCTTCTCTTATTTTTTTGCTTAAAGAATTTTTAAATTCAAGACAATCTTCATCAGTAAATCCTCCATACTGGAAGACCATTCGGAAGTAGTCAAGCATACTTATTGAAAATTTATCTTTTTCTAAACATTCATTTATACTAGTTAAAAATGCCATAATATGTTCTCCTTTTGGTTTTTATTATATTATTTATAATTTTTTCAGTCAATAAAAAAATGGATTAATAATCCATTTCTTTCCTATCCAAATGATTGTAGAATTGAAAGTACTAGCAAAAGCATAACTCCTACACCAGTACATACTAACATTTGCATTGTCTTTGATTCCATTTTATCAAGACGTGATTTGTATCTTGCTTCTCTGGCTTTTTGTTGTAATGATGAAACTGTTCTTGAGAAAGTTAACAATTGTTCTTGCTTTCTTTCTTGTTTACCTAAACCTAAACGATACAAAAGTCTCATCATACGCATTGAATCACGTACTGGATATTCTCTTGCAAATTCCATATATGGTTGAACTGTAGAATCACCAGCATTAATCTTTTCAATTAAATCTCTTAATCCTTCTTGGAATATCTCTGGTGCATCACCAACTGATTTACCTAAAGCTACTGGAACTGTATAATGTTGAATTAATATTTCTAGGTTCTTTAAGTAATAAGGTAGTTGTGCATCAATTAAATGTAAGTGACTCTTATAATGTTGTTTTAATTGCATATAAGGTAATTTAAACATACCAAAGAAAATTGCAAAGACGATTAATATAGTTGATCCGCTTAATTTATTTATAAACATAAATCCTAAGAATAAGCTTATTAGTAAAGCTTGTCTTAAACGAGCATTGAATAATTTATCAATATCTACAGCATCACCATATTTAGCTTTGGCATAGAATTCAAAATCACTTTCTTGTAGTCTTTTAAAATATACAGCATTATCATCAACAAATTTATTGATACTAAATCCACCAATATATTGCATAACGAACAGAATAATAACTGCTAAAAAGCCTATTTCAATATACATATTATTCAACCCCCGTATCTTCATTATAGAATTTCTCACCAGATATAATAAAGTAAGAGTTTCTAATTATAACTAAAAGTAATAAAACATCAACATACAATACAGATCACATAGATAGATAGTTTTTTT
>CAZWST010000072.1:0-1999 GCA_964636965.1 uncultured Muribaculaceae bacterium | reverse complement strand
ATAAAAATAATTTTGTTAAGATTGTTACCAAACAGATAATAATCAAAGTGTAAGAAAAAATAAATTTATCATGATTAATTATTGATAAACATGAATCAATTAATATTTTACAAGCAATTAAAAGCATAAAAATACTAATAAGTAAAGAAAAAATATATTCTGCTTTTCCATGACCAAAATTATGATCTTCATCTTTGGGAATGCTTGCTATACTACTTCCAATTGAGGTCATTAGAGAGGAGAAAATATCTCCAGCGGAATTGATAGCATCTGCAAACATAGCCTCACTATTACTAATGAGAGCTACAGATATTTTAATAATAAGTAAAAAGATATTTCCTACTATTCCTAAAAATCCCACCTTTTTAGTACTTTCATATCTATTCATTTTTTAGCACTTCCTTTTTTTACGTTACTACATTATATCATGTATACTATTATATGTAAATTGATGAAGAGAAATATTCAGGATAAAAGTATGAAAAAAGATATTGACAATAAAACTAGCACATGAAAATAAAGACATTCTAAAATATACATAAAAAATTTTAGAAAAATAAACCGTAAATATTTTGTTAAATAATAATATCTGATATTATATTATTGGTGATTAAATTGGCAAAGATAATTGTTGAAGATTTAGATATATCTTTATTAAAAAATTTTAAAGATTATGTGAAAATGGAAGTTGATGATCCTAGACAGCCTTGGAAAACAGAGTATAAAGTATGGGATATATTAGTAACTTCTATTATTGCTATTTTATGTAATAATGATGAATTAGTTGATATGTATGATTTTATAGTTTCTAAAAAAACTTTTTTTAAACAATTTCTAAAGTTAACTAATGGTATTGCTTCTATTTGGACATATGAAAGAGTATTATCTCTTATAGATTCAGACACTCTTCAAGATTGTTTAAATTATTTTAATGAAACTGTAATATTTCAATATAATTCTAAAAAAGATATTATAAGTTTAGATGGTAAAACAGATAATGGAAGTGCAAGAAATACATTAGAAGAAATAAAACCTTTAAATGTACTTTCGGCATATTCTGATAATCAATCTGCTTGTTTATATTCGCAAGTGATCGAATCTAAAACTAATGAAATACCAAATATCCCCTTGGTTTTAGATAAATTAAACATAAAAAATGTAGTTGTAACATGGGATGCTTTAAATACACAAACTAATAATATAAAGGAAGTCATAGAACGAGGTGGAGATTATGTGGTACCTATAAAGGCAAATCAAGGAAACTTTTATAACGACTTACAGTTATATTTTAAAGATGATATATTAGATGAAATAAGAATAGGAAAATTAAAAAGTGAATATAAAAAAATTATAGAGAAAGCCAATTCTAAAATTATTATATATGAATATTTTCAAATTGAAGATGTTAATTGGTATTTTGAAAAAGATAAATGGAAGAATTTAAATACTTTTGGTTTAGTATTAAAAACTATAGATGATGGTATTAAAATAACTACAGAAAAAAGATATTATATATCAAGTTTATTTAACGATATTGAATTATTTTCTAGGGCAATAAGAACACATTGGAATGTTGAAAATAAACTTCATTGGCATTTGGATTTCACATTTAAACAGGATAACAATACTACAATGAATAAAAAATTATTATTTAATATCCAATTAATAAAGAAATTCTGTTTAGCATTGTTAGAAAGAGTAAAACAAGAATATAATATTAGTTTTAAAAGAATAAGACATAAATTAGAATTAAATCCTGAATTAGAGGTTCCTAAATTATTCAAATCATTAGCCAATAAAACAACAAAATTTTACAATAAAAAATAGTAATTCCCTTTTATTTACTTAAGAAAATTACTATTTTAAAAATTTTTCATGCTTTTATCCTGACTAAAATGTTAATCCTTTTTAGAAATGTCACCTTATCATTAGTTAAATTGTCACCGAACAATTATGATATAATATCACCTATGAAAGGAGATGTTTTTTTATATATGCA
>CAZWST010000071.1:0-2025 GCA_964636965.1 uncultured Muribaculaceae bacterium | reverse complement strand
TTGACTCATCAAGATATTTGACAAATTGATTTTTATGTAAGATATTTCGATAATGAAATTAAAGATGAACAAGATAATCCAACTATTGGTATAATTTTATGTTCGGATAAAAAAGATACAATAGTTAAATATTCTGTTCTTAATGATAATAAAAATTTATTTGCATCTAAATATCAATTATATTTACCAACAGAAAAGGAATTAGCATTGGAAATTGAAAAACAAAAGGCTGAATTTAATGAAAAGGAAGGTAACTAGGTATGAGAGAAACTTTAATTAATAATTTTTTAAGGATTTCAAAAATTCCTAGAGAATCGGGACATGAAGAAAAAATAGCAGATTTCTTTGTTAATGTTGCTAAAGAAAATAATCTATACTACTTTAAAGATGAAAATAATAATGTTTTAATTAAGAAAAAGGGAAATATTGATTCTAAATCAATAGCATTGCAAGCACACCTAGATATGGTATGTATTAAAAGTAAAGATAGTAAACACAATTTTGAAACGGATGGCATAGAGGTTTTAATAGATGGAGATAAAGTAACTGCAAAAGACACAACGCTTGGTGCAGATCAAGGTGTCGGGTTGGCGATGATGCTTACTATTATGGAAAATAACAATTTAAAACATCCTGATTTAGAATTTATTTTTACAGTAGAAGAAGAAACTACATTTAAAGGAGCTGTTACCTTTCCATACGATAAAGTTGAAAGCAAAAGATTAATAAATTTAGATTATGCTAAAGATGATGCTTTGGTTAATGGTTCTGATGGTGATATATTAAATGAATATACTATCAGAGGAAAAATAATTGAAAATAATTTACCTAGTTATAGAATATTAATAGACAATTTTCCAGGTGGTAACTCCGGAGAAAATATAGAATTATCATCAAAAAACGCAATAACTACAATGGCAAAGATACTAAAAGATAAAGATATTCTTTTAAAAAGTATAAATGGTGGAACATTTGAAAATGATTTAGCAACTTATTGTGAGATGATAATTAATACAGATCTTGATGTTGGGCAAATATTTAAAGATTCAACCTCTAAAATAGAAAAAGTAGATAATAAATATTGTTTTTCTAAAGAAGATACTAGAAATATTATAAATGAAATATTAGATTTAAAGTGTGGATATATATCAAACAATAATTCTTCTGGAAATCTTGGTGTAATAAGAACAGAAGATAATAAAGTACAAATTTATTATATTGTTAGAAGTTTTGATGAAAATGAATTAAAAGAAATTAGTGATAAAAGTAAAGGATTAAATAATAACTTCCAAGTTAATGAAATATACAGGGATTCTGTATGGAAAATTAATACAGAATCAAACTTATTGAATAAATATAATGATTTATATTTCAGCGAATTTAATGAGTACCCAAAAGAAGAAGTTGGACATGGTGGAACAGAATGTTCCTCAATAAAGAAAAGAATTGATGAACTAGATATAATTTCTATTGGAGCTAATATGGAAAAGATTCATACAATAGAGGAAACGACATATATTAGCTCATGGTTAAAGACATACCATATTTTAATTAATTTGTTAAAAAATATTTAATTATAGATGAAGCAGGATATTTTTAATTTTAAAAGAAGAAATGCTCTAGTATTTTATAATAGTTTATAAAAGTTGTAAACGCGGCTGTTTCTGGCACCAGATTGATAGGAAACTCGAACTTTTTATTCGAGAGTAATAAATATTAACTAGAAGTACCGTCTAGTTTTTTTGTTATTTGAGAATGGAAGTGATGAGTTATGAAAGAAGTCAAAGAATTAGAATTTGATAAGGAAGTCTTAAAAAGAATTGAAATGATATGTAGATTTGCTTGTGTTAAGCCTGTTATTCAGCAAGGAAGCATTATTAATATCAAAGGAACTAACATTGCTTATGTAAGTCCACATATTATAACAATCAAAAAGAATAATTATTTAATATTCAATGGAAGTGATACCTTAAGTCGTATTGGTAAGACAAAGGAGGCTAAAAATGAGTTGTGCCATATTTAGAT
>CAZWST010000070.1:0-2130 GCA_964636965.1 uncultured Muribaculaceae bacterium | reverse complement strand
AAGAGTTAGGCTTACAGTCGCAGCGGAAGCCATGTTGACGGGAAGCGTCCACTGGCGGGTCAACTGGTTCTGGTAAATCAACATTGATTAATCTAGTACCAAGATTTTATGATGTTACAGATGGAGAAATATTAATAGATGGAGTAAATGTTAAAGATTATGATTTTAATAATCTTTATAATAAGCTTGGTTATGTATCTCAAAAAGCATTTATGTTTACGGGAACTGTAGAAAGTAATGTTTCTTATGGTAAGAGTAAAGTACGCACAACTAAAGAAAAAGTTAAAGAAGCTATAAAAGTTGCACAAGGAGAAGAATTTGTTAGTAAGATGGATAAAGGAATGGATTCTCATATAGCTCGAGGAGGAACTAATGTCTCTGGTGGTCAAAAACAAAGATTATCAATTGCAAGAGCGATAGCAAGAAATCCTGAAATATATATATTTGATGATTCTTTTTCAGCGCTTGATTATAAGACTGATTCAGTATTACGAAGTGAATTAAAAAAATATACAAAAGATGCAACATGTATGATTGTTGCTCAAAGAATTGGGACAATCATGAATGCTGATAAAATAGTTGTTTTAGATAAGGGTAAGTGTGTTGGAATAGGTACACATGAGTATTTATTAAAACATTGTAGTGTTTATAAAGAAATAGCTTTATCACAACTTTCAAAGGAGGAATTAGTTAATGCCTAGACCAATGAAAAGAAATAATGAGAAATCTAAAAATTTTATTCCTTCAATTAAAAGATTATTTAAGAGTTTAAATAAATGGAGATATATTTTAATAGTAGCTTTATTACTTGCATGTGTTAGTTCTCTGTTAGCAATTGTCTCTCCTGATATCTTATCTAATTTAACAGATACGATTACTGAAGGAATTACTCCTAAAACTAATGAGCTAAAAGAAATAAGCGAACATATTACTTCTTCATTAAGCGAAGAAAATATTAAGAGTTCATTTACTAAAATAATGCAAGATGAAAGTATTGATAAAAGTACTAAAGAAGCATTTTCTAGTATAATTAAAAATGATAATAAAGAAAATGTAACTGGGAATTTTCTTTCTTTACCAGATGATACATTAGCTTTAATATTTAATGAGTTTGAATATAAAGGAAAAAATATAACAACCATTGATCAAGTTAAATTTATCCGTTTAATGGCAAGTGTTCAAGATTATAATAATACAGAGGATATGTTAAAAAAGATGGATGAACTTCCAGATTCCATAAAAGATATTATTGAACCAGATATGGATATTACAAAAATAAAAGATATCGGGCTTGTATTAGTAATAATTTATGTACTATCTGCTTTATTTAGTTTTTTCCAATCATTTATAATGGCAACAATATCTAATAATTTTGCTAAGTCTTTAAGAAGTAGTATTTCTGTTAAAATAAATAAATTACCACTTAAGTATTTTGATACTCATGAAATGGGTAATGTTTTATCTATTGTAACTAATGATGTTGATACAATTGGTATGCAAATGAATCAGAGTTTAGCAACACTTGTTTCTAGTTTAACTTTATTTATTGGATCTATTATTATGATGTTTGTTACTAACTATATTATGGCTTTAACTGCAATTATATCATCAATTTTAGGATTTGTTCTTATTTTTATAATTCTTGGTAAATCACAAAAATATTTTAGTGAAAGACAAGCTGAACTTGGTAATATGAATGGTTTTATCGAAGAGATTTATAGTGGACATAATGTAGTTAAAGTATATAATGGAAAAGAGATCGCTATAAATGATTTTGATGCATTAAATGATAAGCTTTATTATGCAAATAGAAAAAGTGCATTTTTATCAGGACTTATGCAACCAATCATGGGATTTGTTGGTAATTTAGGTTATGTTGCTGTATGTGTATGTGGTGCTTTACTAGTTTTAAATGACTCCATTACATTTGGTGTAATTGTAGCATTTATGATTTATGTTAGATTATTTACTAATCCACTTTCACAAATAGCACAAGCTATGTCAAACTTACAATCATCGGTTGCAGCAGGAGAAAGAGTTTTTGAATTTTTAGATGAAGAAGAAATGAAAAATGAAAACTCTTTAAATGAATATTTAGATAAAAATAAAGTTAAAGGTAATATTGAATTT
>CAZWST010000069.1:0-2715 GCA_964636965.1 uncultured Muribaculaceae bacterium | reverse complement strand
CACTTTCGCCGGTATTATAATATACCATTGAATAGACCACAATAGAGTTATATTAATTTTATTTATTATTTTTAACTACAATATAATAACTAATTTGGTATTAAAGTATTTTTTTATCTAATATATCTATTTATGTAAAATCTCATGAACTTCTTTAATACTTTTAATATCTTCTATGGAATGTTTAATACACCATTTAGTATAAACTGAATATACTCGTGATAAAGTAAAACCAACATTTTTTTTAACTTTAGTATTTGCTTTACGTTCTTCTATAAATACAAGAAAACTATTTTTACCCATACTAATTGCTTTATCAATATCTTGTTGTCTATATTTTTTAACGCTTCTTTTATTTTTTATATGATTATCTGTTTCCATATTTATTCTCCCTAAATTTTTTATTATTGTAAATTCCTATAATCTGGAATTTGTTGATCACCATCTACATATTGTTGTAGATTTTCTAAATTCCAAAGGTCTTTTATCAATTCCCAGTTGGTGTCATATTTTTCCAATTTGGAAGGGCCTTCTAAAAAAACTATTAAATTTTCTTTTTGCGTATCACTTAAAATATCTTCATTTCCAATATGATGATAATATTCTGCTTTATCTAATCTTATACAAGTATGAAATCCCATTTTTTTACCTTTTTCTTTTTTTCTATAATGAAAGTGAGGTGCATCACTTAACATATAATCATCAGTAACAATAAATACTTCATAACCATCATCTGTAAAACCAATTCTGTCTATTCCTTCAATATCAAAATCCTTATTTAACTCATTTAATACCCAATTATAATTAAACCAATTTTCATATTTATTTTTAATTTTACAATTACTATTAGAATTTTCATTTCTTGCCATATTTTAATCACTTCTTTTCTTAATCATATTATATAATTTATCAATTCTCTCTTTATATGTTTTTACTTCTTCTTCATAATGTAGAATAACCCAAAGTATATCTTTATAAGATAACCACACAATATCTGTATCAAATGGAGATATATTGTAATTTTCAAAATTATCATTAATTTCTTGTGGTAATATTGCTCCAAAAAATATTATACAACTAGGTAATACTTCAAATCTTAATTTTATATTTTTATCTTCTGCATAGGGGACTATATCATTTTCTAAAGCCCACATTAATTGATGAGCTATTTCTTTTGTTGTTTTATGCCCCTTTAATTTTGCAAGATGCTTTCGTTTCCAAAAGAATTTATGGGATTTACTAAATATATTCATATTCTAATCACTTTCCAAACATACAAGAATATTATCATTGATAACCGATACTTCTTTTATATTAATATTATCAGTATAAGGAATTTTATTTTCATAACGATCATCTCTATGTAGAAATATTCTCTTATTAGAATTATGTAATATAGGAAAGTGCTTATCAAATTTTAAATTAAGAATTTTTTTATAGTCATAAGTAAAAATATCTTCTTCTGCTACTTTCGTTATTCTATGTCTATGTATTTCATATACACCAATAATCGGTATATTTAAATCAGTTGCTATTGAGTTTAATGATTTTGATATAAAACTATCTTCTTCTAAAATAACTCGATATGTATTTTTTTTAGTGTTATCAGATATACCTAAATATTGTGCTGGATCAATAACAACTAAAGCTAAATTATTTTTAATTTCTTCTTCACACTTTAATTTTATATTTTCCATTGTAATATTAGGATTAATTATAATTTCAACATTATCAATAGTTATTTTTTCTAATAAACTTTTATCTAATTCTGTTTTAGATGTATAGAAATATAATATTTTACCACCAATTTGTTTTGCTATATTATTTATAATATTAATGATGAAAGTTGTTTTACCTATGTGGCTATACCCAGTAAGTACTATAACTTCTTTTTTCTTTATACCACCTAAAACATTATCTAAGATTTCATATCCTGTATTTAACATTTCTATCACTTCCTAATTTTTATTAATAAAACCAATATCCTTATTAAAAATTAATTCTATTGTTCCAGTACTTCCACTACGATTTTTTGCTACTATTAATTCTATATCAGTTGCTATAAAATCTTCTTTATATAAAAATATTACTTTATCTGAATCTTGTGTTAATGAACCAACAGCATCTAAATCTCTTAATCTAGGTCTTTTATCTTCATCATTAATAGATTTACTATTTAACTGTGATAAAATTATTATAGGTATATTTAATTCTAATGTCATATTTTTCAATGTATGTGAAACTTGCGATAAGATTTTTGATGAAAAAGGGTTAAAAGTTGCAGGTCTAATAAGTTGAGCATAATCAATTACTATTAATGATAAACCATTGTTAAATACTTCTTCACACTTACTTTCAATTTCTTCAATAGTTATCGCTGGTGTATCTATAATTTCAACATTATCACTTGTAATTTTACTTTCTAACATTTTTTTAGGTGTTTCTAAATTAAAATATAATATCTTATCATTTGTTTGTTTAGCAATATTATTTATCATATTTATAGCAAGCGTACTTTTTCCTATACCCGGACGACTTGCAATAGTAATAAATTCTTTTTCATTAATACCACCAATAAGATTATCTAATTTTTCAAAACCTGTTTTTAAATTCATTTTACATCACTTCTTTTCTTTATTTCTATTATTTCAGTAGGGTTGTCATTTACAACTTTTAACCCATATTCTTTTTCTAATATACTTTTAACTTTTTTGA
>CAZWST010000068.1:0-2740 GCA_964636965.1 uncultured Muribaculaceae bacterium | reverse complement strand
CTCACCTTACTTTAATGATACCAAATTTAGCTTATTTTTACAATATATATGCTCACTTATTTGCTGATATTTGGTATTAAATTTAGCAAAAAAAAGAAGCATTATTTTGCTTCTTCTTGTGCTCTTGTTTCACGAACAACAGTAATTTTAATAGTTCCAGGATATTGCATTTCTTCTTCAATCTTATCCTTAAGTTCTCTTGCAATCTTAAAGCTTTCTAAATCATCTACTTCTTCTGGTTTAACAATTACTCTTATTTCTCTACCAGCTTGCATTGCATATGATTTATCAACACCCTTAAATGAATTACCAAGACTTTCAAGTTGTTCTAAACGTTTAACATAATTTTCCATTGAATCATTTCTAGCTCCAGGACGAGCGGCACTCATCGTATCAGCTATTTGAACTAAACATGATATAACACTTGTTTGAGCAGTATCTCCATGATGGGACGCGATTGAATTAATTACAACATCATCTTCATGATACTTCTTAGCTACATCAACACCAATATCAACATGGCTACCTTCAACTTCAAAATCAATAGATTTACCAATATCATGAAGTAAACCAGCTCTTTTAGCAAGAAGAACATTTTCTCCTAACTCTCCAGCCATTATTCCAGCAAGATTAGCTACTTCAATAGAATGTTGTAAGGCATTTTGACCATAACTAGTTCGGAAATTTAATTTTCCAATTATTTGAACTAATTCAGGATCAATCTTAGATAAACCTAATTGATAAACAGCATCTCTTCCGATTTCCATTACTCTTGCATTAATATCTTTCACAGTTTTATCATATATTTCTTCAATTCTTGTTGGATGAATACGTCCATCCTTAATTAATGTTTCAATAGTTTGTTTAGCTATTTCTCTTCTATATGGATCAAATGAAGATATAACAATAGCTTCAGGTGTATCATCAATTATTAAATCAACTCCTGTAACAGCTTCTAAAGTACGAATGTTTCTTCCTTCTCTACCAATAAGTCTACCCTTCATTTCATCATTAGGTAAACTAATGGTTGAAACTGTTTGTATACTTGTTACATCATTAGAATATTTTTCCATAGAATTAACAAGTAAATTCTTAGCTTTCTCATCAACTTCAAGTTTAGCTTCAGCTTCCTTTTCTTTGATAAATTCAGCTATTTCAACTTCCATATTGCTTTCTACTCTTTTCATGATTTCGTCATGAGCTTTTTCTTTAGAGTATTTTGCAATAGTCTCTAATTTTTCCAATTCTTCTTTAAGAAGATCGTCCATTTTACTTTCCTTCTCTTGGACTTGTTTTTGTAAAGCGCTTAAATTATTATCTTTTTGTTCTAGCATTGAATCACGATTTTGTAACATTTCTTCTCTTTTATCTAAAGATTTTTCACGTGTTAAAAGTCGTTCTTCACTAGCTAATATCTCAGCCTTCTTCTCTTTTATTTCTTTATCAGTTTCTTGTTTTAACTTATAACTTTCTTCTTTTAGTTCAGCAAGTGCATCTCTTTTATGTCTTTCTGCTTCCTTACTTGCTTCCTTCAATAATTTATCAGCTTTTTTTCTAGCATTAGTGCCAAATAAAATTGTAAAAATAACTACAACAACAGCACCAACTGCAAGACCAATGAGAAGAGTTATTATGGACATCGTATTAAATTCCATATTCTCCTCTTTTCTATTTATAGAAAACTTCACACAAATGAAGTTATATATCTATAATTAAATTATAATTTAAAATAATAAATTTTACAAGAAAAAAGAAATGAATGCTCGAAATTACGTTTAATGCACATATTATCTAAGAAACATAACTCACTTATTTTATCATCTAATAAATAATCTCATTATAATGTTTATTTATATAATTCCTTGAATAGATAATTAAAATTATGCTATAATTTAATTAGTGAGAAGCAGATTATCTCTTGGGTATGATGCTTACCACATAGTGGGCATCTTTATTCAGAAGAATAAAGATGTTTTTTGTTATCTAAATAGAATTAGTAACAAAATAGTAATCACTAGAGCAAAAATTGTTAAGTCTTTGATATTGATCACCATATCACCTTCTTTACTACAATAAAAACCAAAACCCCCTGAATTTTTCACCCAAGGCATTAAGAAAGTGATAAACATCTTTTCTGCTTCTCGGTTGTGTATAATAACTCAACGTTCTAGAAAAACTTGTCGAATTTTCTGATGCATAAAAAAAAGATTAATTTTAAATTAATCTTTAAATCCATAGTGTTCTCTAATAAGTCCTTCAATTTCATTAGATATATCAGGATTATTTTTTAAAAATATTTTAGCATTTTCCTTACCTTGGCCAATTTTTTCACCATTGTAAGCATACCATGCACCACTTTTATCAATTATATCCAAATCTGCTGCAATATCGACAAGTTCTCCTTCATGAGAAACTCCTTCTCCATACATGATATCAACAACAGCTGTTTTAAATGGAGGTGCTACTTTATTTTTAACAACTTTAATATTAGTTCTATTACCAATAACAGAATCTCCTAGTTTAATTTGTTCTCCTCTTCTTACATCAAGGCGAACTGATGCGTAGAATTTTAATGCTCTTCCACCTGGAGTAGTCTCCGGATTACCAAACATAATACCTACTTTTTCACGTAATTGATTTATAAATATAGCAGTCGTATTAGTTTTATTAATAATACCACCTAATTTTCTTAAAGCTTGACTCATAAGTCTTGCTTGTAAGCCAACATGTGAATCTCCCA
>CAZWST010000067.1:0-3501 GCA_964636965.1 uncultured Muribaculaceae bacterium | reverse complement strand
GTATTGTTTTAACTATAGGTTCAAGTTGTTCAGGTGGTAAATTCTTAATCATATCTGTATTGGTTACACCTGGAGCAACAGCATTAACTCTTATATTTGCTGATGCAAGCTCTCTTGCTAATGATTTAGTTATTCCATTTACAGCAAACTTACTTGCCGGATATCCAACACCTGATGGTTGTCCATAAATACTAACCATTGAACTTGTATTTAAAATAACTCCACCTTTGTTTTCTTTCATATATGGAATTACAGCCTTTGACATATTAAATAAGGCAGAGACATTTAAATCCATTATTTTAGCAAAATCTTCAGATGTTGTATTCTCTATTTTCTTATTAGCTGATATACCAGCATTATTAACTAAAATGTCAATATGTCCATACTTTTTAACGATTGTCTCAATTGTCTTTTCTACTTCTTCATAATTATTTAGATTAGGATAATATCCATCTACAATATGTCCTTCACTTTTTAATTCATCAATTGCTTTATTAACTGATTCCTCTTTAGATCCAAATAATATTACCTCAGCTTTATTTTCTTTAAACACTCTTACAGTTTCTAGACCAATTCCTCTTGTTCCTCCTGTAATTAGTGCAACTTTTCCTTCTAACATATTTATCCTCCTAACGTATCAATAATATTATAAACCTTAATTCAAATATTTAAAATGCTTGTTAACAAAAATTTCTAAATAATTGTCTAAAATATTATAATGATCTATTATAAATCCCCATTCATCTTTATTTGCAACACTTATTCCAATCATAATATACTCCTATTCATAATTAATATTTTAACATATTTATACGACTTTAAGTAATCATATGTTATACTACATTTTAAAGGAACCAATTACGAAAGTACTAACATGCAACACTTTATATGTGCAAAAAATGGATATTGGATTTTTAAAATATACAATGCATACTCTACCAGATAGTGCACTAGATAAAATAAACTTAGATGATTATAACAAATATGACTTTATTCCCTTTACAGATAAAGACATCATCGCTTACCTTAATAGTCTTGACTATATCATTGACTACCAAGAGATGGAAAAACTAAAACTAACGCCCGAAGAACTTAAAGAAATCGGGTCTTCATTAGCAAGTGAACGAGAAACAGTAACTTCCATAATATATAAATGTAAGAAAGGAACAGAGGAATACAAAGAAGCAATGTATAGATATAAAATATTAAGTCATTTACTTGCATCTCTAACCGACATAAGTGATATAAAATCTGGTCTTTTAAAAATAAATATACCTACCCATAACAAATTTAAAAGATTAATAAATACTTTAAAAAAAAGAATAGTTCAGTAATTAGAACTATTCTTCCTTAGATTCTTCAAGTATTTTTTTAACTTCTTCAATACTTATATTGGCTGATGCAGCAATTATTTCAATATCTACACCATTTTGAAAAAGATTTCTTACCATTTCCTTTTTGGTATCTTCCATTCCGGCAGCATATCCTTCTTGATGTCCTTGTTCTATACCTTGTTCTATACCTTGCGAGATGCCTTCTTCTGTATGAAGAATTTTTTCATATTCATATTTATCTATTACTGTCATAAACTTCTCATCTCTTCCCAAAACTTTTAACATTTTTACGAGTGCACATCTACCTGCATCAGTCCCAGCTAGCTTTTCCATTTCTTCATAAGACTCACACACAAGCATTCCATAATCTTTATAGATGTCATCATCCTTAGTATAGCATAGTTCTAACATTCTTGGTAGATATATATGATGATATTTCATCCCATCTTCAATCATATTATTAGTAGTATCACATAACTCAAAATCTAATCTTGCTATTAAATAATTGTCTGGACAATGGAAAGCATTTAAATTTACTTGTTCAACATTTATTGGTTTTCTATATCTACTTTTCGAATCTTTATCATAATAGGTTGTTATGTAATAGGAAAAGTATATTAAGCTCTTATTTAAAGCTGATCTTATAGGTATAAAACCATACTTATCCTTTGTATTATTTAACTCAATATCAATCTTCCCATCATCACTTTCCAAAAGTATATCTACTTTAGTTGCAATATTATCTACATCAACTATTCCTGTTTCATTAGGCCCTATATGATAACCACTTATATCTTTACCTATCGCATATTTTACTATTCTATTTAAATAAATTCTCAAATCTTCATCTGCTCTTAACCAAAGTGTTTTAAAAATAATATCTATCAAGGGACATACAAATCTTGTTTTCATGAGTTTCCTCCTTTCTAAGAAGACGCATTTAGTACTTCTATATATTTATTACCGACATATTTCCTTTTTACTTCTAAATTACAAAAAAAAGAAAACAATCATGTTTTCCTATCGAATAAAGAAAAGTAAATCTAGTATATCAAGAACCGAATTCTTTATATTTTTACTTAACTTACAAAGTTTTAATATACTACCAATCATTAAATAAATACTCGTTAAACAAAGTAAAAATCCGAAAAATCCATCAGGTGCTTCAAAGACAAACAACTGAAGAACAAATATTGATACACCAAGTAAAAATAAACAAGCACATATATTTATTTTAGTTTGCTTTTTCATGAAATACCTCCAACCCTTATTTACGATTTCTAAACTCTTTTATCTTTTTTATAATTGATACAACGAACAGAACATCTATTATTAAAAATACAAGCCCCAAGAAAAGTGAATAACTTTCATTTTTTATAATCAAAAATATTCCTAATACGAAAAATAATAAAACAACTGCAATAAAACATAAAGAAAGTAACGCTATAACTGGATATCTAATCCATTTAGATAAACTTCTGCTCTTTGCAACCTCAACACTACCTTCAAATAATAATTCAAATATAAACTCAAAAAGTATTTCCATAACACCCCATTAAATATCTAATTCCACAGCTACGTGAACTACTCCCTCTTCTAAGAAATCATCACTTACTGCCTTAAATCCAAACTTTTCATAAAAACCTAACGCATGCTTTTGAGCATTACCAACTATTTTTTTACAACTTGTTTTATCCTTTATTACTTTTAAACTTTTAGCTAGAAGTTCTTTCCCTATACCATTACCATGACTCAAAGTAAGTACTCTTCCGAGTCTAATTACATCTTTATTATCTCCAGGATAGAACGCTCTTAAATAAGCAATAACTTTATTATCTTCCATAAAGAAACAATGTAGACTTCTATAATCAATATCATCCATATCTTGATAAAGAATATGCTGTTCCATAATAAATATTTCAGATCTAGCCTTTAATATTTCATATAGTTCTTTATTTGTTAATTCATTAAATTCTTTTACAATAAGTTCCATAGTATCTCTCCCTAATATTTTATCAAATTAACTTTTTCATTCAATTTAGATGCCTGATGAAAAATCAATTTCAAATTTCCGTCCATCACCCAAATTGATGTACGATATATTAAATCATTACCCGATTTCGTAACATAATGGACCATATGAGCATCACTACTCAAATTAACATAT
>CAZWST010000066.1:0-3595 GCA_964636965.1 uncultured Muribaculaceae bacterium | reverse complement strand
TTGTGAAGAATATAATTTAGTTTGTGATAGATGGTAAAAGGAAGAAGTGATGAGTAATGAAAAAGAAGATATTTGTAGTGTTATTTATACTAATAATAGGTATAGTTGGTTTATTTGGATTTAAATATTTTAAAGGTAAAATACAACAAGATAAAACAATAGATAGTTTTGTAGAATCAGCTAAAGCAAATGGTGAAACTTATTTAATATTAGAAATTAATCCAAAACTAATGTTAATATTAGATGGAAATAATAAAGTTAAAAATATCTCACAATTAAATGATGATGCGAACATATTTAAAAATGAAGAATTTGAGAATTTAAATTTAGATGAAGCAATTTCTAAAGTAATTACAGTTGCTAAAGAAAACAATTATTTAACAGAGAATAAGGTTATAAGTATTTCTACCCTAACAGAAAATGATGAGTGTATAAAGCAAGTTAAAAGTTATATACTTGGAAATGATAGTAGTATAAATGTTAATGAAATTAGTAAAAGTGAAGAAGAATTATTTGATGAAATAGTTAAAATAAATAGAGAGAAAGTTAAAAAATTTGAAGAAGAATATAACCAAAAGAACAATGAAATTGATAAATATCTTAAAGAATCTCATATTTCAATGGCAAAAGCAAGTGAACAATATTATATAGATAGGATTAAAGAGGTAACAAGCCAAGGTTATGTCTATGATGATCAAGCAACTAAAGAATATGGTGAAGGAGATTTAGTGTATTCAAGAGATTGTAGTCAAGGTGATTTAACTTGTAGTGGAAGTACTAAGGTGCAAATACCTAGTTGTAATCCAAATGTACTTAGTAAAGAAGAATGTAAGACATATTGTCCACATTGCAGGTATATAGGTGGTTAGGTATGGAAAATATAAGATATAAAAAAATTGATACTACACCTATTACTTCTTCTCTATCTAAAATAAATAATGTTATAGGTAATGTTAAAAATGTTGTATTTGAAGTATTTTTTGATGATATTAAGATTTATGAATTAGATGATGTAATATTCAGTATTTTAAGTGCTAGAGATGGCACAGGTAATATAAGTGTTTTATTAGTTGGAAGTCGTGATGAAGAAACCCAAAATCTTATTAAATCTATTACATTAAAAGATAAATATTTAATTAAAGGTAATATTTCAACAGATATAGATTTAGTTTATAAAGAGCTTAATGAACTAACAGAAAATAAAATTGATAAGAAGATATTAAAAAATAAGATTTTATTTGTAAAAGCAATAAATAAGGTTGAACATAGAAAGAAGGTGTAACAATGATTACAATGCAAAAAATAGATGATATTAATATTCATAATAATGAATCTACTTATGATATAGGATATAAAGAATTAGATAAAGTTTTAGGTGGTTTAAAAAGTGGTAGTATCATTACTATTGGTAGTAGACCTGCTATTGGTAAAAGTACTTTTATTAATAATATAATTTTTAAAATGTTAGAACAATATAATTTACCTACTTTATTTGTTAGTTTAACAGAAGTTAAAGAAAGTTTTATGCTAAGATTTTCAACTATTTTAATGGATATACCTTACAATAATCTACGAGATGATATGAATTTAAAAACTGAAAGCTCAATGAAATTGAAAGATAAAAAATTTAATCTTTATGTAAGTGATAATTGTTATAAAATTAATGACTTAGAAAAATTAATTGAAGAAAATAAAGATATTAAAGTCTTAGTTATAGATTACATACAATTAATGGGTTCTGATAAAGAATGTAAATCAAAAACTGATGAGTTTAATGATGTATTAAATCGGTTAAGGATCATTACTAATAAATATGGTTTAATTGTATTCATATTATCTCAATTATCAAGAAGTGTTGAACGTAGAATTGATAATAGACCATTACTTGCAGATTTAAGTAGTAGTGGCGATTTAGAATATGTATCAGATACTGTTATTTTACTTTACCGAGATGGATATTATAACGAAAATAACAACAATATCTTGGAAGTTATAGTTTCTAAAAATAGAAGTGGTGCTTGCGGATTAATACATTTAGATTATAATAGTAATAAAACAAAATTAATTGATTATATTAACTGCTAATTAAAGTATAAAGAATTGCATATCACGAGCGTTTCGCAGTGAATATTAAAAGATTACATTTATTCATATCTTCGATATGAAACCACTTCGGGTGGTCTACTAATATTTAGAATTCGAGGTAGTTAAATATGAAAAATTATAAATCTTATGTTTGTTTTATTTTAAATATTAAAGAAAGTACTTTAGATAATATACTTTCTAAATCAAAATATCATACGTTTAGAGTACCTAAAAGAAGTGGTGGATATAGAAATATATCTGCTCCAGATGATAGGTTAAAATGGATACAGAGTAAATTAAATAATTACATTATTAGTAAATATAAATTTTTAGAGTGTCAATGTGGTTTTATTAAAGGTAAAAATATTGTTGATAACGCTAAAATCCATAATAAAGCAAAATACATCCTTAATATTGATTTAAAAAGTTTCTTTCCTACTATTCATTTTGGTAGAGTTAGAGGTGTGTTTATGAGTGAACCATTTAATTTGCCTAATTATGTGGCAACAACTTTAGCAAAAATTGCTTGCTATCATAATGAATTACCACAAGGGTCACCTTGCTCACCTGCTATATCAAATATTGTATGTTATTCATTGGATAAACAATTATTAAATTTAAGTAAAAAATATAATTTTAATTATACTAGGTATGCTGATGATATAACTCTATCGAGCAATAACCCATTTCCTAAAGAAATAGTTACTAGGACACAAGATAATTATGTAATAATTGGTAAGAAATTAAGAAGTATTATTGAGAATCAAGGATTTATTATTAATGAAAATAAAACCAATTATAGTTGGAATAATGAACGTAAAGAAGTTACTGGTTTAATTGTTAATGAGAAAGTTAATGTTAAGAAAGTTTTTATAAAACAATTACGTGCTTTACTTAATAGATGTGAAAATGAAGGACTTTATAGAACAGCATTATACTATTTTAAAAAAGAAAAAGATTATAATTGTATTAGTAATAAAAGAGAGAATTTGATTTTAGAAATAAGGAAAGTTATAGAAGGTAGATTAAATTTTATAGCTATGGTTCGAGGTAAAGAAGATTTTGTTTATCAAAAATATTTACAACAATATTTAGATGTATTACATAATGAGGGTATTTACTCTCCTAATATTAAAAAGAAAATTATAGAATTTGAAGATCTTGAAGAATATGATTATTAGTGCCACTTTATTGACTTTATGTTATCATACACGCAGATTTTGAGGTGAAATTAATATGTTTAGAGATGTAGAAGAATTAAGAAAAATAAGTGATGAAAAATTCAATAAAATATCTAAACACTTTTATAAAAAAATAGAAAAGTATGTTGGTAATAACATTGTGAATCAGTATATCGCCTATTTTATTGGTAATGGATATAAAATGAGTTCTCTATGGAGTACAAATTTAGATAGTATGATAGAACACGCTTTAAATGAATTGATTGAATATGCTAATAATGGATATAATATCAAAAAAGTTAAAAGTATATTAGAAAAAGAATATGGGT
>CAZWST010000065.1:0-3914 GCA_964636965.1 uncultured Muribaculaceae bacterium | reverse complement strand
GGTCAAGAAACTCCAGTTGAAGTTGAATTATTCCAAGTAAATATTGCAAAATAATAAATAAAACTCATTTGGTTAAAACAAATGAGTTTTTCTTTTGCTTATTTTCTTCATTTAAATCGACAACTGATTTGGGATATGGATTTCGTTTATCTGTTCTATATAATAAGTAATCAATACTAGTATGGTAATAGTCTGCTAGCTTCTTTAGTATGTCTGTTGGAATATCATTGGTTTCTGTTTCGTATTGTGAATATCCAGTTTGAGACATATTAAGTATTTTTGCTATATCTTTTTGATATAAGTCTTTATCTTCTCTTAGTTCTCTTAATCTATTCATAAGTGTACTTCCTTTTAAAAGTACTTTATCATAACCTAAAATAGGTTGTTGATATATAACCTATTTTAAGTTATTGCAATGCATAAATTATGCAATTGTTAAATATTCCTTTCACTGTGTTAAGTTTCCTAGATTACATAAACAATAATATAAATTTCTCTAGTCATCAACCAAAATAAGTAATCATAAAATAGTAAAAAAAGGAAAACCATAAAGAAAGCAACGATTTAATGTTGATATTTATGATTTTTTGTGTTAATATCTTAAGTGCTAAAGTTTAATTTAGTATGTGGGAGGGAAAGCGGATTAGCCCTATACCACAAGCGAAAATACGAAAGGATGTGTTTTACGTGGCAAAAGAAGTCGTAAAGAAAATTAAATTACAAATTCCTGCTGGAAAAGCTACACCTGCACCACCTGTTGGTACAGTACTTGGACCTGCTGGAATTAATTTACAAGAGTTCGTTACAAAATACAATGACGCTACTAGAGACAAAATGGGAGATATTATTCCAGTTGAAATCTCAGTATACGAAGATAGAACATTTGATTTTGTATTAAAAACACCACCAGCTGCTGATTTAATTAAGAAATATGCTAAGATTAAATCTGGATCTAAGAAAGGTGCACACGAAATTGTTGGTACTATTTCTAAGGCAGATGCAAAAGCTATTGCTGAAATTAAAATGCCAGACTTAAATGCTTATACAGTTGATGAAGCTATAAACATTGTTGCTGGTACTGCAAGAAACATGGGTGTTGCTGTTACAGGACTTAACGATGCAGAATTAGCAGAAGAAGCTGCAGAAGCTGCTGCTAAAGAAATCGAAGACGCTAAGAGAGAAGCTAAGTTAGAAGAAATGGAAGCATCTCTAGCTAATGACAATGTTGAAGTAGAAGTAATATCTGAAAAAGCAGAAGAAACAACAGAAGAATAATTTTAATAATTAAAACTATAATAAATATATCCGCTAAACCACAAATAATTGATGGGAGGTAAAAACATGAGAAAGTTTGGAAAGAAATATGTAGAAGCTTCAAAAAAGGTCGAAAAGAATAAAAACTACGACGTAGTAGAAGCAGTTAAGTTAGCTAAAGAAACTAGTACTACTAAATTTGATAGTTCTGTAGAATTAGCTGTAAAACTAAACATTGATACAAAAAAAGCTGATCAACAATTAAGAGGATCTCTTGTATTACCTAATGGTAATGGTAAAACTAAAAAAATCTTAGTTTTAGCAAAAGGAGCTCAAGCTGAAGCTGCTAAAAAAGCAGGCGCAGACTTTGTTGGAGAACAAGATATGATTGATAAAATCGCTAATGAAAATTGGTTTGATTATGATGTAATCATTGCAACTCCAGAAATGATGCCTTCTTTAGGAAAAATTGGTAAAGTTTTAGGACCTAAAGGTTTAATGCCAAACCCTAAGACTGGAACAGTTACTCCAACTCCAGATAAAGCAGTTGAAGATGTAAAAAAAGGTATGATCGAATACAGAGCTGATTCATATGGTAACGTTAACTGTTCAGTTGGAAAAGTATCATTCACAGAAGAAGCTTTAAAAGAAAATATCATTTATGTATTAAATACTATTAACAAAGCTAAACCAAGCACTGTTAAAGGAAAGTACATTCAAAATATTTCTGTATCTACAACTATGGGTCCTGGTATCCATGTAGATCAAAATTCTATTGACATGTAATAATTAACATGTTATATTAACAAATGAAAAAACGAGTACCGAAGACAGTAGGGGAGCAATCTTAATAATCCTACCGAGGGAGAGTTATATATCTTTTTATGGTTATATGAACTTTCCACAATGCGGAAAGTTTTTTTATAAAAAAAGGAGGACATATATGGCAAGCGAGAAAATTCTAGAATCTAAGCGCGAGATTGTATCAGAAATAACTGATAAATTAAAGAATTCTGAATCTGTAATATTATTTAGATATTCTGAATCAACTGTTTCAGATATGCAACAATTACGTAGAGATTTAAAAAATATCGGAAGTGAAGTAAAAATTTACAAAAATACTTTAGTAAAAAGAGCACTAGATGATATGAATATTGACTTAAGTGAATTCCTAGAAGGACCTAATGCAATTGTATTTGGTGAAACTTTACTTGAACCTATCAAGGTTCTTGACAAATTTGCTAAAGACCATAAGAACGTTGAAGTTATTACTGGTGTTATCAAAGGTGAAGTTGTTAGTCTTGATACAATTAAGAATTATGCATCAATTCCATCTATGGAAGGATTACTTACTATGTTTGCAGGTGGCTTGATAGAACACGTTAAAAATCTATCTATTGCACTTAATTTATATGCCGACAAATTAGGTGAAGAAAAATAATTAAAGGGAAGGAAGATTATAATGGCAAAATTATCTACAAATGAAATTATTGACGCTATAAGCGAAATGACTATTCTTGAAGTTAAAGATTTAGTTGACGCAATGAAGGAAAAATTTGGAGTAGATCCAAGTTCTGTAGCTGTAGCTGCTGCTCCAGTTGCTGGTGCTCAAGATGAAGGATCATCTACAAAGACTGTTGTATTAAAAGATGCAGGAGCTTCTAAAATCGCAGTTATCAAAGTAATAAGAGAAATTACTGGATTAGGATTAGTTGAAGCTAAAGCTGTTGCTGATAATGGTGGTAACATTAAAGAAAACGTTTCTGCTGATGAAGCTAATGAAATTAAAGCTAAATTAGAAGAAGCTGGAGCTACTGTTGAATTAGCATAATTAATCAACAATTTAAGAAAGCTCAAGTACGCAAGTATTTGAGTTTTTTTTATCACAAAAAAATGCTATAATACCAATAGGTGATACTATGAATAATAAAGGTTGGGGATTTGGAACAATGATTATACTTATGTGCATCATTTTATTCTTTGGCCTTATTGCGTTATACTATATATTCAGGATGAAAGATGGTGGACTACTTTGAAAAAAATGATTGTTTTATGGTCCATAGTTGCTGCTTGCTTATTTTTTTCTATATATTTTATAGGTATCAGGGTTAATAAAGAATATAAACCATATCGTGACTACGAATCAGATTTAATTGAGTCAGCAACAATTTACTTGAATTTGACAGAAACAAAACTAAAAAGTGGAGAAAAAAAGAACATAAAAATCGAAGAATTGTTGAAAAGTGGATCTTTATCAACAAAAAACGTAAACAATGATGAGTGTGAAGGGTATGTAACTGTCAAAAATGTGAATAGTGAATATCAATATTCTGCATATATTAAATGCAAGAACTACACTTCAGTTGACTATAAGGAATAAACCACATGTAAATTGCATATAAAATACAAATATGTATTGACATAAATTATCAAAAATGCTATATTATAAACGCGTTTGGAATTAGGTTTCACCCATGGTGAGACCTAGTTTTAAGGGGAATTCGATACACCAGGATGTGTGTACGTAGAAAGGAATAATATGACTACTATCAATCAATTAGTAAGAAAGAAAAGAACAAAGAAAGTTAGAAAAGGTAAAAGTCCAGTATTAAACGTTGGATTTAATTCAATGGAAAGAAAGACTACTGATACAAACCATC
>CAZWST010000064.1:0-4355 GCA_964636965.1 uncultured Muribaculaceae bacterium | reverse complement strand
TAACCTATAATTAATAAAAAATATAGTTTCTGGGTTTAAAAGGTGCCAGCCATGGTGGGTCGGACCCAGGGGCATCTGGTAATGGTATAATTGAAAAAAATATGACTTTAGATATAAGTAAAGCTATGTATGATGAATTTAAAAGACTAGGTATACCTGTTTATATGACAAGAGATACTGATGAATCTTTATCTCCTACAGAAAGAGTAAATCGAGTTAAAAGATTTATTAGTAGTGGAGATGATGTAATAGTTATATCAAATCATATAAACGCTGGAGGCGGGGAAGGATCAGAAGTTATATACGCTCTTCGTAACAATGAAAAATTAAGTCAAAATATATTAAACGAGCTTGCTGGTTCAGGTCAAAAAATACGAAAGTATTATCAAAAGAGAGGTACATCTAATCCCAATTTAGACTATTACTATATGTTAAGAGATACTACACCATATGAATCAGTAATAGTTGAATATGGATTCTTAGACAATGCCAAAGATGCTGATAAGTTAAAGAATAACTATAAAACATATGCTAAAGATGTGGTAGATGCTGTACTTGATTATAAAGGTATAATACCTGAAGAAGAATACTATACAGTTAAAAAGGGAGATACACTTTATAGTATTGCAAGACGTTTTAATTTAACTGTTGATAAGTTAAAAGAATTAAACAATTTAACTAATAGTTTCTTGTCTGTTGGTAAGAAGCTAAAAGTTAAGGGAGAAAAGGAAGATATAAGTGAGTCTATTAGTAATGTCTATACCGTGGTTCCAGGAGATACACTTTATAGTATAGCTAAGAAACACAATACGACAGTTAATAACTTAAAAGCGTTAAATAATATAGATTCTAATATGTTAAGTGTAGGACAAAAATTAGTAGTACCATCTTATAATACTTATGTAGTAGTACCAGGGGATACATTATATGGTATAGCTAAGAAGTTTAATACTATAGTTGATAACTTAATAGACTTAAACAATCTATCTAGTAACTTACTTTATGTAAATCAAGAATTATTAGTTCCATAAGAAGATTATTTTATTAGTCTTCTTTTTTATGTTTATATTTACAAATATCAAAAAATAATATACAATAATCACCAGAAATGGGGATTATTATGAGGAATTTAAAGTTTTATAAACAAGCTTGTTGTGCACTTGCATTAGCTGCATCGCTTAGTTTAACTGGATGTGGTGAAAGTGATTATATTCCAACAACAGCTAATGAAACAAATACTATAGATACTAACCGTGACGGTGAAACGACTTTACCATCTAAAGTATTAACTGTTCCAAGAGAGGATTTTAAATTAGAAGTAAGTTATTCTATTGCGCCTCCTGAGGGAGTAGATCCAAGTGATTTTAAATGGAGAGTTACTAATGATAAGAATCTAAATATTGAAGCTCATACTGTTGGTTTACCTGAAGGATATCGTGTTTGGATCGATAATGTTCATATTGATACATTTGTTGAAGCTACTAACCCATATTTTAATGGTATATTACAAGACACAATGGATGATCGTGTTCATTCAGCTTTAATTATGGGATTCCCAATTGGTAATGATACTTATTATGGTTCATCAAACTTAATATCAGGACAAGATAAAGATTTTATTCAAGGAACATTCTGGGCTTATGAAGGAATTGGATCTGGTGAAATAAAGCAACAAAGATATGTTGATGCAGATTATCTTAAAAATGGGGTTTACTCTAATAAGATAGGTTTAGTATATGGTTTACTTATACAAGGGCCAAATGATCCTGAACCTTATGGAGTAGATGTAACAGATGAAATACATGTTTTAGTTTATAATCGTATTGAAAAATATGATGAAGTAAAAGGTGTTATAAATGTTTATGAATTTGATTCAAATGGAAATGAAGTATTTGTAGAAAGTTATCAATATGATAAACCAAAGTCATTAACACTTGAACAATAAAGGATTATTAAATCCTTTTTTTGTGAAAATGATATTTTATAAGGATAGTTTGGGATGAGAAAGGTGAAAGCGTTACAAATTGTAACGCTTTAAGTCTCTAATTAAGTTGAAAATATGGTAGTTGTTAACAAGTTGGTGAAATCTTGCTAAAAAGATAATTAATTAATCTTTTTATGATATACTATTACTAGGTGATAATTATGACAATGGATAAAATAAAAGAGCAGATTCTTTCTGCAGGTAAATATGTTTCTGAAAATGCAAGTCTTGCTACTAGCAAAGCTAATCTAAAAATAACTTTAAAGTCTAAAACTGATGCATTAAATGCAATGTATGCATCTTTAGGTAAAGAGTATTTTAATAATTTATCTAAGACTGAACAAAAGAAACATAAAGACATTCTTGAACTTGCATCAGAAGTAGATAAACTTAATCGAGAATTAGATGCAATAAATGAAACTAAAGTATGTCAAAAATGTGGTACTAAAGTTACAAAGGATATTAAGTTTTGTCCTGAATGTGGTAGTAAAGTAAATTAGAAAGTAATTGTTACTTTCTTTTTATTTGTGTATAATTATAATAGGTGAATCATATGAATGATGATAGATTTAAATTAAATAAAAGCAATATTATTTTAATAATAATAGATATAATTATCTTTATTTTAGTTATAATGTCAGTTATATTACTTGTTAATTCTTTTAAAGATGAAAGTAATTTACCTGATCTTGAAGTAATAAAGATGCGAACTAGTACAAGTGTTAAAAGAACTACTACTGAGTATGTACCTCCAACAACGACAACTACAGCAAGAAGAAATTTAACTTCTCCTTACTATGATGTAAATGTTGATTCAATACTTACAGAGGAAATACTTAAAAAGAATACTGTTTCTAATGAAGAAGCTTTAGAGATAATGAAAACTCTTTATAATACAGTTGATAAGATATTTAATACATCTGATAATTCACTTTTAGATATTGCAACAACTATTGAATATGCAAAAGAGGGTGAAATAGATTCTATTTTAGTAGATAATAATAAATATGGAATTATATATAATTCAGAAAATCTATTAAAAAGGTGTTTTTCAAATTATTTCTTAGTAAATGAAGTTAGTAAATATAAATATAATAATAATAGATTATTTGTTAAAAGAGATAATAATTATTATCGTATAGAAGATAAACTTGGCGATGTTAAACTTGAAGTAACTGATTTTGTGATTACTCAAAATTATACAGGCCACATAGAAGCTAATATGCGCTACTACAAGAGTAATTATAATGAGATGGGTTATTCATCTCCAGTATATCAAATGATGCACTATCGAGCTACGTATGAACTTGGTAGATGGAAGATAGCTGAGATAGACTATCCACTATGTGATTAGAGGTGTTATATATGTCTTCAAATAAAAAATTAAATATTATATTAATTGGTATTGCAGCTGTACTTATAATTGTACTATTTAATGTATTCTATATTTATAAGAGAAATGAAAACTCTAAAATTATCTTTAATGAAGCAGATTTTCATAATACAACGTGGGTTAATGATGATGCACATTTATCTTTTAACGATAATAAATTAATATTTAAGATTAATGATGAAGAAATTATTAATTCTAATTATAAATTAAATAATAGAACAGGCAAGTTCATATTAGATAATGATACAGAGTTTTATTTAAGAAGTATAAATGATTATTCAATTATAGTTTGGTATGATAGATCTGAATATAATTTAGAAAAAGAAGAAATTGCTAGATAAGCAATTTTTTTTATGTATCATAAATAACCAAATAAAAAAAAGCAGGATATTTACTCTTCTTCTGCTTCTTTTGTTGTTGTAGTAGTAGTTGTTGTGTCATCTTCACCTTCAGTAGGTCCAGGTATTGTAGAAGTAGTTTCTCCTTCAACTGGAATAGGCGTAGTAGTTGTTTGATTATTTGTTTTCTTTATTACATCTACTGTAATACTGGATACATCTTTTACTAGTTTTCCTCTTGCAACACTTTGATTAACTACTGTGTCATTTGAAAGTGTTTCATCATATCCAGTTGCACCCTCTGTAATAGAATTGACATAAACAGCTATATTTCTTGCTTCACACCAACTTTTTACATATTGAATACTTTGATTTCTAAAGTTAGGTATTGTTTCATTTCTTTGAACTGTATAATATTTTTTACCAACTATTGTAGGTTCATATATATCATTTATTGAGAAATTAAATGTTTTAACTGGTGTAGGCTGTTTAGTTTCAAGAGTAATCTTTAAGGCGTCTTTAATCTCTTCTAGTGATTGAGGATAATATTGGAATGTATATACATTACTTCTTAGATTATTAACATACATAGTTAAGTCATAACCTGTAAGATATGTTTTTTGAATATTTATTAAAGATC
>CAZWST010000063.1:0-4504 GCA_964636965.1 uncultured Muribaculaceae bacterium | reverse complement strand
ATTCATTAAATGAAATTTATAAATACAATAAAGCTAGAAATAATTCTAATATATCTATATTTGAAGTAGGTAAAGGATTCTATAAAGAAAATGATGAATATAAAGAAGATAATAAGCTTGCAGTATTAATGTCTGGAGATTATTATTTAGATATTCAAAATGAAAAAGTTGATTTCTATTATATTAAGGGAATTTTAGAAGAATTATTATATTTCTTAGGATATGAAGGCAGATATTCTTTAGTTAAAGGAGAAGAAATACCTAAAGAGTTCCATCCTGGACAATCAGCATTAATAAGCGTTAATGGTGTTTCAGTTGGTGTTATTGGTAAACTACATCCAAGTGTATCTAAAGATGATGTTTATGCATTTGAAATTAATTTAACTAAACTACTTGCTATTAGAACAGGAACAATGAAATATAAAGATATTTCTAAATTCCCAGGAGTTGTTAAAGATGTTGCATTTATAGTTGATAATGAAGTTACAAATTTAGAACTTATGACACTTATTAAAAAATCAGCTGGTAAGTTACTTGAAAAAACACAAATATTTGATATTTATCCAAATATTGAAGATGGTAAGAAGTCTGTGGCTTATAAACTAACTTTCTCTGATTCAACAAGAACTTTATCTGATGAAGAAGTTATGAGTGTTTTCAATAAAGTTATTGAAGATGTTACAAGTAAACTAAATGCTAAATTAAGAGGATAAAAAATTTTATTCTCTTTTTGTTTGGTATAATATTTATAAGGTGCTAAGTATGATAACTATTAATGAAAAGAATATAATTGAATTTACTATTAGAGAATGCATTAAAGTTTATGGATTAAATCCATCATTAGAAGATTTACTTATAGATAATATAATTAATCGAGCTTTAATGTATAGCAGTCAAACTATTCCTAAAACTAACGAAACTCAATTAGTTAAAAATAATGATTCTATAGTTTTATTCTTTTTAAATCGTTTTATTAACAATATAAGAAATTATAAGATTGAAAGTGAACTTAATTTAGATGGTGGTAAGGGTGAATATATAAACTCTAAACAAGAGCTTAATATGCATAGTTATCTATCTATTAAAAAAATCACAGAAGATAAACTAAAGGGTCGTATGCAAGTAAGTGATAGAATTAAAGCATCATCAACTAGAAAAGTATTTAATCATGAAATAGGGCATGCTTTACAAACTTCTTTTGAAGGAAAAATTGGTTTTAATGATACTAAGTTTAGTGCATTACTTAATAGATTAGCAGCACACTATCCTGATGTTTTTAATGCTTATCATGATTTAAAACAAGGTAATTTAAAACTGACAAAAAAGGGTATGGATGTGGTTCGTAAGAATGATAAATATGAAAAAGTAAGAAACTTCTATGCTCTAAATTCTTATACAACTTATTTAGATGAGATTTTTAATGAAGACGAAGCTTTAAAAGTAACAGGAATTACTTCTAGTCAGTTTTCATATGATATGGGTAATGGTATAGCAAGAGATGTATATAATTATGAATCAAGTAATTATCGTATAACGCCATATGCTCGTATGATGAAAATTTTATTGGGAGAAAAACGAACATTTTATTCAATGTATAATGATTCTATTATTGCTTATGATTATTTTGATAATTTTTTAGAATGCGCAGATGTTGCTTTTGCTAGTGAAAAGACACACCCTCCAATGTATACGATTTTAGAAAAAATGCATATAATCAAAACTAGTAAGGATTTAAATCAAGTAGCAAGTGAATGTATTAAGCTTGATTTATTTTTCACTAAATGTTTGGAAGAAAAAATTGATAAAGCATTAGAAAATTCTAATTTAAGTAATGAACAGATTCATATCCTAATAAAAAGAGTTAATGATTTTTCAAGCAACTTATTAAAATCTAATTCATTATTACCAGCTCATCAAATAATAAACTCAATTAACGAAAAATTAGAGAAGAGATTAACATATGAAAAAGGATATGCAACAGAGGAAGATTATTTAAGAGTTTTAGAAGATATGTACGAAGCTCGTTTAATTGGTGATGAAGATAATTATAAAATAATTAGTCAAAAAGAAGCTATAATAAGGGGACAGTTATTTAAAGGAACTCCTCTGCTTGAAGATGATTATTCTAATTTGAATAAGCAAGGAAAAGTGAATGTATTAATATTTAAAATGAAAGAATCTTTAGATAATTCTTTACTTGATGATTATTTGTATTATCAAGCTAATTTAAAAAATGTTCAATTAAATAAGTCAGATGAAGGCGGACTTAAAGTTTAGAATATTATTATAAATTATGTAAGACACTTTATTTACTAAGATAATTGAAAACTTATTATATTTTTTGATATAATGTAGTTAAGGATAGGATGGTTTTTATGGAAGATAAGATATTAGATATTCTTGAACCTGATGTTTTAGATAAACCTTTTAATAATTGTGGTACAGAAGAACCATTTCAAAAATATTTAGTTGAAGAAGTATTTCCTTATATGGATTTATCAAGTGAAACAGTTTTTTTAAAGAGCGGTATAGTTGTATCTATGAAAGATTTTTTAGAAGACTCAGTTTTTCGTACTTGTCAAAATAAATATGATGGTGACTTTATTGATTTTGCTAAAGATAATATAGTTTCCTTTAAAGTAGCAAAAGATAAAAGAGAAGATAAGAAAAACAAAAAAAGATTTAGTAATATAAATGAAGATTTTACATTTTCTCCATTAGCAAAGACTTATACTTTCTTTGAAACAATTGATGGACCTAAATATAATGTAGTAGTTGATAGGGGAGAAATATATTTTTACTATAAAGATGATAACTTTGATGTTATTATGAAAAATCAAAATGATTTAAAAGATTTTTTAAAGAGAATTAAAAGGATGGATTTACCATACTTTATTAAAATATATGAAAATAATCCTGTATTTAAAGAATATGTTGATTCATTTAAATATGATGAGGAATTTTATGAAAATTTACTTATAGGTGTTGAAAAGCCAAGTTATTTTGACAAAGAAATTGATAAACAAATTGGTGAAATAACCGATATGATTAATCTAGTTGAAACTGATCCGCATTTTAACCTTGGTGAAACTAAAGAAATCAAAGAAGATTTTGATGTAAACGCCATACCAAGATTTGATACAGATGAATGTTTAAAAATAATTATGAATAAATGTATTGCATTTTATTCAGAGTTTACAAATGATCCTGAAGAATTAATGGAAAACTATAATATAAAAGAAAAAGCAGAATATATTATTGAAGAATATTTATATAAAGTAATTAATGATATATTTGTTGCTTATGTTGCTCAAATATCTGCATCTGTTCATAATGAATATGGTTTAGATATAAATGAAGAATTCTTAAGTATTGAAGCAGATGATATTATTAGTAAATTAGCTACTTCTTTAAAAAAGGTCTTTGTCTATCCATATCGTAGTAAAGAGTTAGATAGCAGTGATAGTTATATTAGGATTATATGTGAAGCAATTGAGGATAAAATTGCCTATTATGAAAAATTAGTTAATTCAACTATTGAAAATATGTTAATAAAGTTAGGTTATGAATTAGGTGAATCTGAAGAAGAAACTGAAGAGATAAAACCTCAACATCCTTAAAGTTATTATGTAGAGAATATAAAATATTCTCTTTTTTTCTTGTTGAACAATTGTTTGTATGATATAATTGGTCATGTAAGGATGGTCGATATGGATTATAAAAGTTCACTTAATAAACAACAACTGATGGCGGTTAATCACATTGATGGTCCATGTTTAGTTATGGCTGGTGCCGGTTCAGGTAAAACTAAAGTCTTGACTAGTCGTATTATTAATTTGATAGAAAATGGTATTAAAGATACTAATATTCTTGCTATTACTTTTACTAATAAAGCAGCAAAAGAAATGCGAGAACGTGTATATAATAATTATGGTGAAGTATATTCTTTTATTGGAACATTCCATTCATTTGGTTTAAAAGTCATTAGGGAAAATTATCGTGAATGTGGACTTGATAGAAATTTTACGATTATAGATGGAGATGATTCACTTTCTATCATTAAAAAAATATTAAAAAACAATAATATTGATCCAAAGAAATTTAGCCCTTATGTTATAAGAAATAAAATATCATTAATAAAAAATGAACTTCTAAGTGATGCTGAAATGGATCGTGTTTTTAATACGACATTTGATTCTTTATGTGTTGATATATATCATAAATATCAAGCAAAGTTAAAAGAAAGTAATGTAATTGATTTTGATGATTTACTTGCACTACCAGTATTACTTTTTATGGATCGTGGAGATATATTAGAAAGATATCAAGATCACTACCCTTATATATTAATTGATGAGTATCAGGATACTAATCCAGTCCAATATAAGATGTGTAAGTTACTTGCTAAAAAGATGCGTAATATATTTGTAGTAGGGGACATGAATCAAAGTATTTATGCATTTAGACAAGCTGATTATAAAAATATTATTAATTTTGAAAATGA
>CAZWST010000062.1:2808-4960 GCA_964636965.1 uncultured Muribaculaceae bacterium | reverse complement strand
CCAGCAGGAATTGTTAATACTCTATTTCCAATTCTACTCATAACCAATATTTCCTTTCCTACCAAATGTAAGCAAGTACTTCTCCTCCTAGTTTTTTATTTCTAGCATCTCTATCAGTCATAATTCCTTCAGAAGTTGAGATAATAGCGATTCCTAAACCATTTAGAACTCTAGGAAGCTCATCATGTTTAGCATATACTCTTAAACCAGATTTACTAATTCTTTTTAAACCAGTAATAACTCTAGTCTTTTTACCTTCAGTATACTTAAGGTTAATAGTTATTTTGTTACCATTTTTAGCTTCTGCAACAGAATAATCACTTATATAACCTTCTTCTTTTAAGATTCTTGATATTTCAGAGGTCATCTTAGAACCTAATACTTCAACAGTATCATATTTCATTTGATTTGCATTACGTATGCGAGTAAGCATATCAGCAATTCTATCTTCTACCATAACTCTACTTCCTTTCTACCAACTTGATTTTTTTACGCCAGGTATTTTGCCTTGATTTGCAAGTTCTCTAAAACAAATACGGCATAATCCAAATTTACGTAGAACACCATGAGGTCTTCCACATCTTTGGCATCTAGTATATTCTCTAACTTTAAATTTTTGTGGGCGATTAGCCTTAACTTTCATACTTGTCTTTGCCATATTTAATACCTACTTTCTAAATGGCATTCCGAAGCCTTTTAGTAATTCTAATGCTTCTTCATTAGTCTTTGCTGTTGTAACAAAAACAATATCCATTCCTCTAATTTTTAATACATTATCATAATCTATTTCTGGGAATATAAGTTGTTCTTTAATTCCTAATGTATAGTTACCAAAGCCATCAAATGCTTTAGGACTAATACCTCTAAAGTCACGTACACGAGGTAGTGCAACACGGATTAATTTTTCCATGAAGTTATACATGTTTTCTCCTCTTAAAGTAACTTTAGTACCAATACTTTGGCCTTCTCTTAATTTGAAACCAGCAATTGATTTCTTAGCCTTAGTTATTATTGGTTTTTGACCTGTGATAGTTTCAAGGTCTTGAGCAGCTGCTTCGATGAATTTTGAGTCATGAGAAGCTTCACCAACACCGATGTTAACAACTATTTTTTCAAGTTTTGGAACTTCCATAACTGATGAATAATTAAATTTAGTCATTAAATCTTTTTTGATTTCGCTTTCATATTTTTCTTTTAAACTATTCATTACTTATCACCTGCTTCTTTTTTTGGTTTTGTTTCTTTTTTTGTAGTTTTAGCCGATGCACTTTCGATAACAGAAACGTTTGAAACGTGGATTGGTGCTTCTACTGAAACAATTCCACCAGTTTCATTCATAGCATTTGGTTTCATATGTTTTTTAACAATATTAATTCCACTTACAACTACTTTGTCTTTTTTTCTAAGTGTAGTTGTAACTGTTCCTTCTTTGCCTTTATCTTTTCCAGCAAGAATTTTAACTTTATCTCCAACTTTTACTTTCATGTTATCCTCCTATAAAACCTCTGGTGCTAAAGATACGATCTTCATGAAATCTTTTTCACGAAGCTCTCTAGCAACTGGTCCAAGAACACGAGTTCCTACTGGACTCTTATCATCCTTAATTAAAACTGCAGCGTTTTCATTAAATTTGATATATGATCCGTCTGCTCTTCTTACTCCTTGAACACTTCTTACGATTACGGCTTTAACTACTTTTCCTTTTTTTACGTTTGAGTTAGGTATAGCTTTCTTTACAGAAGCAACTACTACATCTCCAACATTTGCATATTTGGCTCCGCTTCCACCTAATACTCTGATTACTAATAATTCACGAGCTCCAGAGTTATCAGCAACTTTTAATCTAGTTTCTTGTTGTATCATAATAACCCTCCTTAAGCTTCAACAGATTCAACTAATACTTCAACAAGTTCATATCTTTTAGTTTTAGATAATGGACGAGTAGATAATAGTCTAACTGTGTCTCCAACTTTCGCAATATTTTTTTCGTCATGAGCTGCATATTTTTTTGAGCTCTTAACTCTCTTATTATAAAGAGGATGTTTTCTATAAGTTTCAACTAAAACTGTTATAGTTTTATCATTAGTTGCACTTACAACTTTACCAATTAATTCAGATCTTTTAGTTTCACTCATTATTTGTTTCCTCCTTC
>CAZWST010000062.1:0-2708 GCA_964636965.1 uncultured Muribaculaceae bacterium | reverse complement strand
GCCCATTCTTTAACGTTACCTTTTCCTGTACCTTGACGAGTTTCTAAAGGTTTCATTGTTCTAGCTAAATGTGGGAAGATATTGATCCAAACTTGACCACCACGTTTCATGTAACGTGTCATAGCGATACGTGCTGCTTCGATTTGTCTTGCAGTGATGTATCCACCTTCTTTAGCTTGTAATCCATATTCACCAAATTGTACAGTTTTATTTCCTCTTGCATGTCCTTCATAGGAAATTCTGTGAGGTTTACGATATTTAGTTCTTTTTGGCATTAACATCGTCATTACCTCCTTTTTTATCATTGGTCTTTTTCTTTAAGATTTCGCCTTTGTAAATCCAAACTTTAACACCAATTTTACCATAAGTTGTGTTAGCTTCTGCAATTGCATAGTCAACATCAGCTCTGATAGTTTGTAGTGGAACAGTTCCTCTTGTATATCCTTCAGTTCTTGCCATTTCAGCTCCGCCTAAACGACCAGATACTGCAGTTTTAATACCTAAAGCTCCAGCTTTTAATGTATCATTAATAGCTTTCTTTTGAACAGTTCTGAAGTTTCCTCTATTTTCAATTTGTTTAGCAATTGATTGAGCAACTAATTCAGCATTTAATGCTGGATTCTTTACTTCGTTAATTGTTATGAAAACTTCTTCTCCGCAAACACGTTTGATGCTTGCTCTTAATTTTTCGATATCTTCTCCGCCTCTACCGATGATAACACCAGGTTTAGCAGTAGATATTTTAACATCAATTCTATTTTTCTTTCTGTCAATTAGGATTTCAGCTACAGCTGCATCTTTAAGTTCTTTAGTTAAATATTCACGAATTTTGATATCGTTATTTAATGATTTAACGTATTCTTCCCCTTCAGCATACCAGCTTGATTGCCAATCTTTATTGACTCCAAGTCTTAATCCTCTAGGATCTACCTTTTGTCCCATAATTAAGCCTCCTTACCATCACTAACTTTTACAGTTATGTGACTTGTTCTTTTATCTCTTCTATCAACCTTTGTTCTTGAACCAATTTTTACTCTTTTGTAAACAGGTCCTGGGTTAACGAAGCATTCAGATATAACTAAATCTTCTTGCTTTAATCCGAAGTTATTAGTTGCATTAGCCATTGCAGATTCTAATACTTTAAGGATTAATCTAGATGATTTAGTGTTAGTATTCTTTAAAATTCCAACAGCAACAGTAGCTTTTTTACCTCTGATTAAATCCATAGTCATACGGCATTTACGAGGAGCTACCATAGCACTTTTATGTATTGCGTATGTTTCCATCTAAATTCCTCCTACTTTTGTCCTGCATGTCCGCCAGCTTTACGAGTTAAAGCAAACTCACCTAACTTGTGTCCAACCATATCTTCAGTAATATATACAGGAATAAAATCTTTTCCGTTATGTACTGCGATAGTGTGACCTACAAAGTCAGGGAAGATTGTTGAACGACGTGACCATGTCTTAACAACTTCTTTTTTATTTTCTTCATTTAATTTAACAATTTTATTCATTAGGCTTTTATCAATGAAAGGCCCTTTCTTTAAACTTCTTGCCATAAAATCACCTATTTCTTCTTACTAACAATTAACTTGTCAGAAGCTTTCTTTCCTTTACGAGTTTTATATCCAAGAGCTGGTTTACCCCATGGAGTCATCGGAGCCTTACGTCCGATTGGTGTTCTACCTTCACCACCACCATGTGGATGGTCATTAGGGTTCATAACAGAACCTCTATTAGTAGGACGAATTCCCATATGACGTGAACGTCCAGCTTTTCCAATATTAACTAGTTCGTAATCTTCATTACCAACAACACCAACTGTTGCCATACAAGTTCCAAGAATCTTTCTTGTTTCACCTGATTGTAAACGAACAATAACGTATTTACCATCTCTACCTAAGATTTGAGCACTTTGTCCAGCAGAACGAGCAAGTTCTCCACCTTTTCCTGGTTTAAGTTCAATATTGTGAACTAGAGTACCAACTGGAATGTTAATAAGTTGCATTGCGTTACCAACTTTAATATCTACAGCTTCTCCTGATTCTACAATAGAACCAACTGTCAAATCTTTAGGAGCTATTATGTATCTTTTTTCACCATCTAAGTAATGAATTAAAGCAATATTAGCATTACGATTTGGATCATATTCTATAGTTGCAACTTTACCAGTTACACCGAATTTATTTCTTTTAAAATCGATTAAACGATATTTTCTTTTTGCACCGCCACCAATATGTTGTACAGTCATTCTACCTTGGTTATTACGTCCACCAGTTTTATTTCCTTTTCTTAAAAGAGATTTTTCTGGAGTAGATGTAGTAATTTCTTCATTAGTTAAAGTAGACATTCCTCTACGACCATTAGTCGTTGGTTTATATTTCTTTATACCCATAAGTAATACCTCCTACTATATTTCTATAGCATTACCGTCAGCTAAAGTAACGATTGCTTTCTTATAAGTTTTTGTTTTACCAGTGTATCTTCCAACTCTTTTATCTTTAGCTTTTGTATTAAGAGTTCGAATTTCAGTAACTTTAACATTGAATGCGCTTTCAATAGCTTCTTTGATTTGATTTTTATTTGCATCTTTTTTTACTTTAAAAACATAAGTTTTTCCTTCTGCATTAATTCCTGCAGCTTTTTCAGTAATTACTGGAGCAATTATAATATCTTTCATTATTTAAGCGCCTCCTCTATATAGTT
>CAZWST010000061.1:0-5280 GCA_964636965.1 uncultured Muribaculaceae bacterium | reverse complement strand
ACCAAATTGATCGTAAACACCAAACTTTATATTTGAACCAAATTGATTAAAGAATAATTCATATTTTTCACGATCATTTTTTAACATATCAGAAAGTTCTTTAGTAATCTTTGTTTCAATTGATTTAGCAATTGTTTTTAAAGTTTTATCTTGTTGTAATACTTCACGAGATATATTAAGTGATAAATCTTCTGAATCAACTACACCTTTAACAAAGTTATAATAATCTGGTAATAATTCAGCACATTTTTCCATTATAAGCACACCACTTGAGTATAGTTGTAATCCCTTTTCATAGTTTTTAGTATAAAAGTCATAAGCAGGGTGTGATGGAATAAATAAAAGTGAATTATAACTTACTAATCCTTCAGTATTATTGTGTATTACTTTTAAAGGTTCTTCATAATCAAAGAATTTATCTGAATAAAATGTATTATAATCACTTTCTTTTATTTTTGATTTATTTCTTTTCCATAATGGAACCATGTCATTTAAAGTAGTTTTCTTTACTACATCAACATATTCACTTTCACTACCCTTTTTAAGTTCACGAGTATGCATATCCATAACAATTGGATAGGTAATATAATCTGAATACTTTTTAACAATAGACTCAATTTTATGATCATGAAGTAATTCATCATATTCATAATCATCAACATTTTCTTTAATAGTTAAGACAATCTTTGTTCCATATCCGTCCATTGTTGCATCCTTTATTTCATAACCATCAATACCACTTGATGACCACATATAAGCATCACTTTCTCCATAAGCTTTACTAGTTACTTCAATATGAGAGGCAACCATAAATGCTGAATAGAAACCTACTCCGAATTGACCGATTATATCTATATCTTTCTTATGTTCATTTTCTTCTTTAAAAGCACCTGATCCTGACTTAGCTATTGTACCTAGGTTATTTTCAAGTTCTTCTTTAGTCATACCTATACCATTATCTTCTATAGTTAAGGTGCGATTTTCTTCATCAATTTTAAGTTCAATCTTAAAATCCTTTTTATTTACCTTAATGTTCTCGTCTGTAAGAGATTTATAATATAACTTATCAATTGCATCACTTGCGTTAGATATAAGTTCTCTTAAGAATATTTCTTTATTTGTATAAATTGAGTTAATCATTAAATCCATTAGTTTTTTGGATTCTGTTTTAAATTGCTTTTTTGCCATTATTCATTTCTCCTTTTAATAAACTACAATTATGTTATACCACTTGATTTTAGCACTGTCAATACTATAGTGCTAAAATAGCTATAAAAATAAAATACATTAGTGTATTTTATTTTAAATTCTCTTTTATTAAATTAAGCATTTTGTCTCTTAAAAGTTTATTGGCATCTTCTAAATCCATGTCAGTTATTTTAAAAGGTTTATCAAATATTACTTGTAAGTCTTTGCTTCTAAATTTATAATGTCCGAGTGTGATTGTTGGAATAATTAAGGCATCTTTCTTTTTAGCCATAGAAACTGTTCCAAATTTAAATTCTAATAACATTGAATCATAATAATCATTTTCACTCATGATATTTTTATTGACTAATTCTTTTAAAAATTCATCGGGATTAAAAATATTTTCTTTAAATTCAAGACGAGTTATGTCTTTATTATTTAGCAAGTAAATCATCTTATCAATCTGAGATGATTTAACATATTTCATCTTTTTTTCAAATGTTTTATATGGCATATCTAAATTATATTCTTTATATAAATTTTCTAGTCTTTCTTTTTTTAATGTATTTCTTGTTCCTTCAGGGAAAATACCGATACTTGAATTATCAGATAAAACCTCAATTGCTGCTTCAGTTGCAGATGAATCTTTTTTACTTCTATCAACAGGAATACAGCCAACTGATGAAAAGAACCATCTTGTCTTTTTCGAGTCAAAATATTCTTTTTTGGCCATAAATGTAATGAATTCTTTAGTAGAAATAATCGTGTTACATTGATCAAATAAATGAACATGATTTCCAGCAATTATTTTGGCACCACTTACTTTTAAGTTATCCTTCCCTTTTATCGTAGGATTATAGTATAACTTATAAATTGGTCCAAGAATAAATGCCCCTATTTTATATAAGAATGGTTTTTTACTCATCATCATCACTTCCTATATCACTTTGAAGCTTTTTAAAGTCAACTTTTCCAAGTTTTGTTGTAGGTAGTTTTTTTCTGAATACAAAGGATTTTGGTACCATGTATTTGGCAAGATTCTTTTTGCAATATGCTTTTATTTCATTTTTAACTAAAATATTATGATATCCATCTTTCAAAACAATGAAAGCTTTTGCAACACTTCCTTTATAAGAATCTTCAACACCTACTACACTACACTGTAGGACAGCTGGATGACTCTCAATAATGCTTTCAATATGAGATGGGTAAACATTATAACCACTTGTAATAATCATTCTTTTTTCTCTTCCTTGATAGAATATAAAACCGTCTTCATCCATATAACCTAAGTCGCCGGTATGTAACCAGATGTGCCCATCATCATGAATTTGTAATGCTGCATTAGTTTCTGATTCATTATTTAAATATCCCATCATCAAAGCTTTTGAGTGAATAACAATTTCTCCTGTTTTATTAGGTGGTAGAGTTTTCCTAGTAGATGGATCAATTATCTTAATATGGTTTGATGGAAGTGGTATACCAATAGATCCCGATTTATTTACATCATCATAAGCTAAAGTTACAGCTGCTAGAGCTTCTGATAAGCCATATCCTTGAGTAATCTGAGCACTGCTATTGTGAGCTCGTAAATAGTCATTTACTTTTTCTTCTAAAGATGAAGGTAATATATCACCGCCACTTATAACATATTTTAAATTTGATAAATCTAAGTTTTTTACATTATTATTAGAGATTAATGCTTCAAAAAGTGTTGGAACACCTAATACACATGTTGGTTTAGTTTTTTTAAATAATATATCAAACTTTTTAGCATCAAATTTTGGTACTAATATAGTATAACACCCTAAAGAAAGAGGTGTATGCATACAAACAGATAAACCGAACCCATGGAAATTTGGCATAATACCTAAACAACAATCTCCAGGGCGAAGTCTTTTAAGACAAATACGTTCTTGTTTGCTTCCTAAAATAAATGCTCGATTTTGTAATACTACATTTTTTGGCGTACCACTTGTCCCGCCACTATGTAATATTACTGCTGGTGTATCTTTTCCATAACGTTTAGTTAATTCAGTCTTTGAATTATAATACTTATTTTTAAAAGTGTTTAGTTTCATAAAGTAATTATCGTATCTAATTTTTTTATATTTTCCACGCGTAATAATTTTATAACCAATCTTTTTTATTATATTTAATGAGTCTTTAGGTGAAACAATTAAAACTTTTTCAACACATGTATTTTTAATATTATTTTCTATTTTATCAAAAAACATATCCGTAAAGACAAGTAATCTTGAATTCGTTGACTCAACGGACTCTTTTATTTCTTCTTCAGCAGATAATGGATGTAACATATTTGCAATAGCACCTATTTTATTTAAAGCATATAAAACATATAAAGCCTCTGGTACATTCGGTAGACAAATTGTAACAATATCACCCTTTTTTATACCATAGTTAGATAGTGATACTGCGTAGTCTTCAATTCTTTTTATTAAAGCTTTATACTTTATTTTACTTCCCTCATAGGATATAGCCACATTATTTGGATAACGATATGAACTTATTTTAACTTGGTCATACATAGATATATTAGGTATTTTTATATCCATATCATTTTCTTTATAATATTTACTCCAGGAAGCATCTAATTTTAGTTTTTTTCTAAAAATATCAAAAATTCCCATATAATCACCCCAATTTAGATTTTATTAATTCTTCTAGCTTTTTATTTTCTTCACTTAAATTATCTAAAACCTTAATAGGTGGTAGAAATTCAAGAGATATACTTCTTTTAAATATTTTATAACTTCCCTTTATTACAAATGGCGTTATTAAAGAATTAGTCTCATGTGCCATTTTTACTGCACCTATTTTAAAGGGTAAAAGTCCTCTTCCTTTTTCTGTTGTACCTTCTGGAAAAACAAGTACAAGTTCGTCATTATTTAAGTAATCATAAGCACTTATTAATGCACTTTTATCATGTATAGTCCTATCAACTTTAATAAGTCCCATATGGGCAAATATAATACTCTTAGGGAAATTAAATAATTCTTTTTTAGCTAGAAAATGAATACTTCTTTTGGTTGATGACATAAGAAGTAAAGCGTCTAGTATGCTTGTGTGATTTCCAGCTAAAACAAGCCTGGATTCACTTATGTTATATTCCCCTTTAATAGTTGGCCTGTAAAGAGCACAAAAAAGAAACTTTACAATTGGTCTTAAAAATCTATATAATAACGCATCTTTCTTTTTCATATCTACCCTCTATTAAATTATATCATATTTGTCCATTTTAATATCTACATTTGATTAATTAAAAAATAAAAAATAGACAAATTCAAGTTATTTGTCTATTTCATCTTTTATTAACCTAATAAAGTTTTCTTTATTACTTACATACTTATTAGGTTTAAATGTCTTTACTTTCTTAATTACTTCATTTAAATCGTCATTTTCTTTAAGTTCAAGTAGATATCCTAGTTCAGCAAATATTGAAACTATTTCCATTTGATGATTATTAATGTGTTCTTTATATTTTTCAAGTCTTGCACAAGCAATCACTTTCTTATTGTGTTGAAGTGGCATTATTATACTTCCTGTTCCTCCATGAGTAATAATGAAGTCGGCTTCATCTATAAGTTTTGCCATTTCATCATAATTAATGAATTTAAATATTTTCATTTTTTTTGATTTATAATTTGATGATCCACCAGCTTGAACAATTATTTCATCATTGATATTAGCATTTTCGATTGCATCAAGTAAACGATAAAATTTTTGTGATTGGGTTCCGAGTGTTACTAAAATCATTAATACATCCCTCCAAAATATTTAGCTTTAGGGTAATATTCAAGCATTGATTCCCACTGTACAATAAAAGTGGTTGCAACTGGATAACATAAGGTACCTGCTAAAGTTTTTCCATTTCTTTTTGCAAATGACTCGATAAATATTACTTTTTTACCAAATATTCTTCCTAAATAGCATAAAGGAACAGCCGTATTTGCACCAGTTGTCACTATTATATCTGGTCTAAAAGTTATAAATGTATATACTGAATGAAAAGCATTTAAAACATTTATAATAAAATATTTTAAGAAATTCTTTTTATTACAATATATGTAA
>CAZWST010000060.1:0-5710 GCA_964636965.1 uncultured Muribaculaceae bacterium | reverse complement strand
CACGGCTGTTAACCGTTAGGTCGTAGGTTCGAGTCCTACATTGGGCGCCATTTTGTAGATTAACCAAACAGAAATGTTTGGTTTTTTTATTTCATTTTAATAAAAACAGCAAAAATAAATAATTTATTGAACAATGCATATTTATTTGTTATAATTAATTCAGGATAGGAAGTGTAATTATGGTAGATTTTAGTCGTGCAAAAGGATCTAGAAATCATCATATCTCGTTTAATAAGACATCTACTAATATTATTGACTTTGTTGAAGGACTAAGAACTACATACAATAGTCTTTGGGAAAAACTTGAAGTAGTAAGAAAAGAAATGGCTGCTATTCAAGAAGAAACAATTCAACTATTAAAGAACAATAAGGTACATTTAGGAAAAGAATTAGGAAGATGTAATAATAAAGAACTTAATGAAGAATTATTAAACGCAATTAATGCACTTGAAGGCGATGAAAAAGAAAAGATTCAAATTAATTTAATAAAAATAAATAATCGATATGATAAAATTCAATCTATCGGTAATGAATTAGAAAACATTTCTGCTAAAATATCTGAATATCGTGTTGTTGAAGATGATTATGAAGACGAAGTGGTTATTTCTGTACCAAAAAAAGAATCAAAGAAAGACACTAACATAAGTAAAAAAGAAACTCAAGATAAAGTTTCTTCTAACTTAGATGATTTAGAAAAAGTTGTTGATATTCATTTAGCTAGCAATGAATTAATTGCTGATTTAGATAAGAAGACTGGAAAAGAAGAAATAATCGATGATTATACAGATGATGATATTAGATATTTTACTGCAACAGATTTATATGATACAAATGAACTTGCATCTATACAAGATGAAGTAGACTATATATCAAGTGTTAAAGAAATTGAAGAATTAAAAGATGCTCATAGTGAAGATAATAGTGAATGTATCTTATTCACAATAGATGAAAAACTAACACTTAAAGAAATAGCTCAAAATGTTTATCAATCAGAAAACAACTGGGAACCATTATATAATTATGGATCAAACACAAATAAAATTGATAGAAAAGCAGCTGAATATGGAATACCAGTTGAAGAAGTAGCATCAACTCCAGGATGTCTTGAAGGAGTAACTCTTCAATTCCCTACATTATTAGTAATGCCAGAGGAATTAGAAGAAGAAGCTGATAATCACAAATTTAGGCATGTAGCATAAAAAAGGGGTGCTAGGATGGTATTTAAAGAAAAAGAGGTAATAGAATTATCTGGAGGCAAAAAATACATCGTTGCAAAAACATTAAATCAAAATAATGCTTGGTACTATTGCTTATTCGAAGTAAATAAGGAAGAAACTCAAGTAAAAAAAGATTTAAGAATAATCACGACAGTATCCGAAAATGGCAATCTTTTCATTAAAAATGTCAAAGGAAAACTTGCTGAAGATTTAGAAATTATATTTAAAGAAAAACTTAATATTGACTAAATAGTCAATATTTTTTTGACTTTTATTGAGTCCCTTTGTTATCGGCTTTCAAGAGTATTTTTAATAACTTTAAAACAGAAAAACACAAAAAGTCAATTTGACAAAATGTAGTATTTTTGATAAACTATTTTTCGTTCGACTGAAAAAGGGAGGACCAGAGATGGAAACGAAAAAAGCTTCTAAGGCATCTTGGAAGCATATAGTTTGTTGTATAATACTTTTAATTATATTTGTATTAACAATAGGCGTTCATATTAATGCGGAAGGATTTGCTGAAGCTGCTATTGCAGAAAATTCTTCAGACACTATACCCCTGCGAATTAACAATAATGGAATCGTAAGGTATATAACTGACGCATCAAAAAATGAGGTTATATTAGCTGGACCTAAAGAGGAAGTAACAGTCAATGTCCGAGATGTTGATTATTACATTACTGAATATGCTGACGAACTTGAATTCTTTGCTAAAACATTCAGTGTTAATTATGAAGAAGTCTTAGAAGACTTACATAAAAGATACGATGAAAATAGCATGGAATTTGAAAGCACAAACATAGGGTTCTTAACTAACAGTGAAAGCGAATTAAACGTTTATCCAAGTGTCGAATATGGAATAGTCGAATATTTCTATGATTATGTAGAAAAACACCCAGGAAAAGTCAACAAGAAAAGGGTACCATATTCTGGTGAGGCTGAGTATATAGAAAATCTTATAATCTATTATACAACTCACATATACACAAACGTTGATACGTCTGTAGCACTTAGTATAGGAGCTGCTGAATCCGGATACTATAAAGTAAAATACATGCTTAGATGTAATAATGTATTCGGCGGTATGAGTTCAAAAGGACTTATAAAATATCGTAATATTGAATATGGGGTATTATCATATGTTAGATTACTTTCTAATAATTATTATAAAAAAGGTTTAAACACCGTAAATAAGATTGGTAAAGTATATTGCCCAGCGTATGATAATTTTGGTAATAAGTCTGCTAGTAACCATTGGATTAATTTAGTTAACACAGCTATAAAAAAATATTCTAAATATGAACTAAATAATTCAATTGATTTATTAGTAGAAAAAGAAGAGATTGTATAACTTGCAATTCTCTTTTTTTTTAATTATAATCAAAATAGAGATGATTATATGAAATATATTGAGAATATTGATATTGATAATAAAAAAGTTATATTACGATTAGATTTAAATGTAACAATACAAAATGGAAAAATAATTGATGATACAAAAATTAGAAAAAGTGTTCCTACAATTAAGTATTTATTAAATCATGGGGCTAATGTATTAATCATGTCTCACTTAGGAAAAGTAAAAACAGAAGAAGATAAAAAAAATAATTCTTTGAAAATAGTAGGTGATGCACTAGGAAACATTTTAGGTATGAAGGTTCACTTTATTTCAGAGACTAGAGGACAAGAGTTAGAAAGCACGATTTCAAGTAATCGTATATCTTTAATGGAAAACACAAGGTACGAAGATGTTCCAAATAAACTCGAGAGTAACTGTGACGATGAATTATCAAAGTATTGGGCATCACTCGGAGAGGTATTTATAAATGATGCTTTTGGAACAACCCATAGAAAACACGCATCAAATTACGGAATTTCAAAATACTTACCAAGTGCTTATGGATTTTTAATAAATGAAGAATTAAATGGACTAGATCCAATTATAAATAACATTAAAAAACCATTTACTGTAATTATGGGAGGAGCTAAAGTTGATGATAAGGTTGAGTTAATTGAAACTCTTTTAAAAGAATGTGATTACTTACTTGTTGGTGGAGGAATTGCAAATACTTTCTTAAAAGCAGCTGGTTATAATGTTGGATCTAGCCTTTATAGTGATCTTTATGTTGATAAAGTTAAAGAACTACTTGCTTCTTATAAAGATAAAATATGGATGCCAGTAGATGTTGTAGTAAATGAAGGAAATGAAGTAGTAGTAGTAAACTTAGAAGAAGTATCACCTGATGCCTGTATATATGATATTGGTCCCAAAACCACAGAAATATATAAAGATATTATAGATAAAACTAAAACAATATTTGTAAATGGAACAATGGGCCTTTATGAAGATGAAAAATACAGAATGGGTACAGAGAAGATTTATCAGGCTATTGGTAAAAAAGATGCGATAACTATTGCTGGTGGAGGGGATGCTTTAGCCTCTATAAATAAACTTGGATATAAAGATAGTTTTGATTTTCTATCAACTGGTGGAGGAGCAACACTTGATTACATAGCCTATAAAAAAATGAAATGTTTTGAGGAAGATTAGTTATGCTAGTGTTAAATTTAAAAATGAACTTTTCTGCTGATACAATAAGGAAATATGAAAACTTTATCCGTGATAAAGAGGTAATAGTGCTTCCACAATATCCATATCTTTTGTTTTTTAGAAATGGTAAATATTCATTAGGGAGCCAAAATGTTTCAAAATTTGCCAAGGGTAGTTACACTGGTGAAGTATGCGCAAAAGCTTTAAAAGGACTTGGGGTAAAATATTGTTTAGTTGGACATTCAGAAAGAAAAGAATATTTTAATGAAGATATAAATGATTTTAGGATGAAAATGACTAATTTAAATGATGCAGGAATAATACCAATCTATTGTATAAATCAAACAAAAGAAGAATATGAAAGTGATAAAGATTTAAAAAATATTGAAAATCAATTAGAAGGTATTCCTGATTATATTAAATATATAGTAGTTGCTTTTGAACCAAGTTGGATGATTGGAAATCAAGAAGAAGAGCTTGATGTAAAACATATTAATGATGTACTTGTAAGAATTAAGTCGTATTTGATGGAAAGAAATATAAGCCATTCTATTATATATGGCGGTGGAATTAATTCTAAGAATATAACGGAACTTAAAAATTTATCTTGTAATGATGGATTTATAATATCGTCTTCTGCAATGGATATGGAAGAGTTAGATAATATCTACCAGACACTAAAAAAGGGAAAATAACTATGAAATATAAGGATTTATTTGAATATTCAGACGAATATAATAGAAATGAAATAAAAAAGAATAATTATGATATTGAACCGGTATATGATATATCACTTATTCACGGCAAACGTTTATCTTCAATGTTTAAAGTAGATAAAGATGTTGTCTTAATTGCGCTTGCATTAATGGATTCTAAATTACCTGAAGCCGTAAGAAAAGGAAACATTAAAGAACATGTAGAGCTAAGCATCAATGCTGCAAAAGAAATATTAGATAGAGTGGATGATATACCAGAAGAAAAGAAAACAAATATTTTAAAGTGTATTGAAGAACATCACGGAAGAGATGAATATTATAGTTTAGAATCAGAAGTAGTAGCTAACATCGATTGTTATAAGTTCCTTTCTGTAAAAGGAATAATGACTTATTTTTCAATCCTAGGAAGAAGACATAATGATTTGGAAAAAGAGCTAACACAGTTAGAATTCAAGATGGATGAAAAATATCGACACTTATCCCTTGATATAGCTAAAGATGAATTAACTACTAATTATGAACAATTTAAAAAACATATAAAAGATTGTCGAGAAGACAAATAGAAACTATAGTTTATAGCATTTTCTTACTATTTAGTGTATAATACATTTTAAGCGGTGATAGTATGAATGATATAAAAATAGGAGACAATCTAGAATTGCATTGCTACAAACATAACGGAAAGATAAATAGTATATCTGATAGAATAACTGTTATTGATATTAAAGATGATGTTATTGTGTGTGGAGATTTTAAAACAACAATTACAGAAAGTGATGGCTCTACTCATAAGACAAAAGAACCAGCAATAATGTTTTTTTATAAAAATAGATGGTTTAATATATTAGCTCAACTAAAGAAGCAAGGGTTATTCTATTATTGTAACATTGCAACACCATATCTTATAGATGAACATATAATTAAATATATTGATTATGATTTGGACTTAAGAGTGTTTCCCGATGGAGGATTTAGAATATTAGATAAGAATGAGTATAACTATCATAAAAAGATAATGCATTACTCAGATGAACTTGATGAAATACTCAAAGATGAATTAAATAACCTTATCAAAATGAAAAAAGAGAATAAGGGACCATTCGATAGAGAACTTATTGAAAAATATTATGAGAAATATAAGGAAATAACAGGACTTTAGTGTTTTGTTATTTTTTTAATAAAAAAGGTATTGCAAAAGGGTAAAAAAAGTATTATATTAGAGC
>CAZWST010000059.1:0-6342 GCA_964636965.1 uncultured Muribaculaceae bacterium | reverse complement strand
AGCACCACAATTCTCAAAACGTTAATATACAAGTTTCAAATGTATTTGGAAAAGTCCACATGTGTGGGCTTTTTTCATGTTAGAATATAAGTCATAAACGCACACTAGTGCACGTAAGTTTAACAAATTAAGAATTTGTATGATATACTTAGATGTAAGGAGTAGGATTTATGGGTAATTATGTATGTAAAATTGCTTCATTAGAAGAATTAGAAAGAAAACAACAATATGAAATTGATAATGCTACAGATGATAAAGATAATTGGATAAAATGGAAGAATCAAGCTATTGAAAGATTCAATGCAGGAATGACTATCCCATATTATGGTTTATTAGACGGGAAGATTATATGTGAATGCACCGCGGCTGTTGATCCATCAGTAGTACAAAATTCAGATAATCTTGTTAATGAAAAAACCGCATACTTGTTTGCATTTAGAACAATAACTGAGTATCAAGGACAAGGTTATTTTTCAAAATTATTTAAGTTTATGTTGGAGGATTTAAAAGCAAAAGGATACGAGAAAGTAACATTAGGTGTGGAACCTGAAGAAGAAAAGAATAAAGCAATTTATAGCAAATATGGATTTAAAGAGCATATAAAAGATGCAAAAGAAGTTTATCCAGATGGAACAGAAATTGATGTAGAATATTATGGAAAATCTTTAAAATAGGTGATTCGGAAAAATTTATATATGTGAATTTTTTGCTAAAAAATTAGTTAATACTTTATTTAAGTTGGGAGAATAGTGATTGAGTCTCAAATAAATAATGTATGTTATAATGTTTATATGGAGTGTATTATATGAATGATTTAGAAACTAGAGTAAATGATTATATTAATAATGAATTATTAAACTTTAATAATATAGAAACAAATCTTTTGGAAGGTGCTAATTTAAAAGATAAGATATTAAATAGGTTATTTTCTAGGAAGTGGTCTAGAAAAGCACAATTTGAAGATGCTAAAAGATTTACTGAAGAAAAAGTTGATACTATTTTAAATAACGATTATAATTTCTTGTTTTGTTTTTGTTTTGGCGGTTATAAACATTTTTGGACTCCTACTTATCCTGAACCTGATTGGGCCGAAGTATTTACTATTAAATATTTAATGGAATATATATTACCTATTGCAGAAACTCAGAATAAAAGAACTACTTTAGAATTTGAATCAGAAGAAGTTGCACTAACATATATGAATAATACTCCGCAAGAAGATATGGATAAGTATAATTTAATATTTAGAAAGTTAATTAATTTTATAAATGGCAAAAACAACTATCCAATAGATTTAAATCTTGTTCTTGCAAGAGATTTTTATGATAGAGATGAATTGTTAAAAAAGATGTATGAATACTTACCTGAAGTTCAAGAAAGGTTTAACTCCCTATCTGATTCTGAAAAAGAAGTTAGATTAAGACGCGCTGAAACAAATATTATGTGGGATGGTAAAGAAGATTTGACTAATATCTCAGCTGAGGAACGAAAAAAAATCATATATGAATCTAGAACTTTAAATGAATCTTTTTTAGATATAGATTATGAATTAAGGGGAAAAGAATATTTTGAACAAGAAAATCTAATCCCGTTGCTTGGATCATTTGGATTAGGTGCTGGAGGAGAAGCGTGGTTGCATTTAGCATCAAATAAGTCCTCTATGGTAGATTTTTGGTCAGGTATGGGAATATTAGAAATTAGAGATGACAAGATTATAGAAAAAACAATCTCTAAAAAACAATTTGATCAAATTAAAGACAAGTTAGTAAAAATAAACCTTAATAATGAACTAAGCAGTATAAGTAGTAACTATTCATGGATATATGTTTACGAAGGTATTTTACCTTTTTAAGAAACTTATACAAGAAATAAGAATATCAATTTAGATATTCTTATTTTTATATTCACTTATAATAAGTTCATTCATTTCTTCAGGAGATTCTTTACATCCATTAAAAAGCCATTTTTTTACAATTGCGTTAAATCCAGCCTTAAAGAATTCGATGTGATATTCAATGTGGTTTTCTTTATAAAAATTTTTAGCAAGATGTATGTCATATTCATATTGACTAATCTTAGTATTTTCATCCATATTTAGTTTAAAGTAAGTTCGATAAAATATTTGATTTTCTTTAATGTTTTTAAATAGTTTTAAAAAGTTATTTGAATTGTATTTATTTTCTTTTTCGTCTTTATAGATGTTATCTACTTCAATTTCTAGTTTTTCTTTAATTCTTCTAATGAAGCAATTTTACATACATAATTACCCATAAATCCTACTCCTTACATCTAAGTAGATCATACAAATTCTTAATTTGTTAAACTTATGTGCACTAGTGTGCGTTTATGACTTATATCTAACAACAACACCAGTAAAATATGCAATTGAAGCACAAGAAAAAGTTATTAAAAAAATTGCTTCTAAAGGTTTTTGTGTTATTGTTGAAAAAGCTGTGGAAGTAATTTGTAATTTTATAAATAATAAATAAAAAATTCACTTGAACTTAAGTGAGTTTTTTTATAGACAAGTTATTATTTCTTTAGTATTATATTTATTCAAGGAGACAATCATGAAAATATTTGTGTACTTGGATGAGAGTGGGTCTATCCATAAGAATAGTAGTACGAAGTATTTTGCAGTTGGTGGTTATTTTACTTTTGAAAAAGATAAGAATGATATTATTTCACGATATAAAAACATTATTTTAAAGTATAAATATGAACATAATATAAATGAATTTAAAGAAGTAAAAGGGCGAGATATGCCCATTTACTTAAAGAAAGAATTATTATTGAATTTGCAATCAATTGATTCTTTTTATGGGATAACTAAGATCTTTGATAAAAGTAATATGAGAAAGAATATATTAAATTCAAATGTTTTTTTTAATTATGCCGTTAGATTAATATTTGATGATTGTATATTACCTCTTTTAAATTTAAAAAACATAAATGAAAATATGGAATTTATTGTTAAAATAGATAATAGAAATTTAAAATTTAGTGATATATTTAATTTAGAAGAATATTTGAATATTGAATATGCCAAATATAATTATTTATTTAAAGTAACTTATTGTGATTCTAAGAGTACTTATAGCATTCAAATTGCTGACTTAATTGTTAATACATTTTATAATTATTTTAAAATGTCCGAATCTATCTTTCCGGTATATAAATTATTGATTTTAAAAAAATTTAGAGTAAGTTTATTTCCTGGGTGGAAGACTACGGGAAGGAGATATAAGATAGGATATCAGAAATTGACTAAATAATTTTATTATGTTAGTATACTTTTAATTTTATGGGGGGTACTATGAATATTAATAAATTAATGTTAGAAATTACGCGTAATTGTGATTTAAAGTGTGAACATTGTTGTAGAGGAGAAAAAGAGATAGTTAATATGTCTTTAGAGACAGTGGCTAATGTTTTTAAAGATATAAGATACGTTTCTGATATTTTACTTACTGGTGGTGAACCCTTTATTGCTATTAATCAACTTGAATATCTTGCTGAGCTAATTTTAAGTGGGAAGATACATGTTGGTAGAATTAGTATAATTACTAATGCTACAGTTTTAGGTAGTAGAACTATGCGTGTACTTAAACAACTTCAAAGACTTGTTGAGCTTGATTTGAGATTATCTTCTGATGTTTTTCATATGATGGAACTTGATCGTTTGGATTTGCTTGAAAAGAGAATAGAAAATATTAAAGTTTTAAAAGAATTTTTTGGACTTCAGACTCATACTTCTATGAAAAAGGATGATTTTTATAAGACAAGAGGTCTTTTATATGCTGGTAGAGCTAAGAATATATCAAAAGAAAGACTTGCAGAAATCAATTCTATGTTACCATTCAATTATGTGATAAGTAAAAATTTTGCTCCAGTTGATAAAGTTCCTCAAATAGTTGATGAAAATAATATTTCGGGGACATTTTATGTTGATGTTTATGGGTATGTGATTCGAACTAAAAATTCAGAGTTTATATTAGAAGATGCGGAAGCAAGGGAATCTAATATTAACCTTAATGAAATGTCTTTAGTTGATGCTACAAATGCTTTTGGAACCTATTGTAAGGAGCAAAGAGAACTAGAATATGCCAAGTTATTATCTAAATAGTAAAGTCCTCTTGTTTTTCTTGTCAAATTCACATTCATAAGATATACTATGTATTGATTTGAGGGATATATATGGAAAATGTTCTAAATTTTTTGAATTCTCTTGATTTAAAAGGTGAAACTTTAGTTGTTGCTTGCTCAGGTGGAAGTGATAGCATGTTTTTACTTGATTTATTAAATAACCTTGGTTATAAGGTAATATGTGCTCATGTTAATCATAAAGTTAGACCTGAAAGTGATAGTGAATATAAATTTGTTCAAGATTATTGTAATCAACATAAGATAATCTTTGAAGGAACTCAGCTTACTGGATATGGATCTGGTAATTTTGAACATTTTGCAAGAAACTTCCGTTATTCTTTTTTTGAAAGTATATTAAAAAAATATAATTCTTCTTATTTATTTACTGCTCATCATGGTGATGATTTAATTGAAACTATCATGATGCGTATGGTTAGAGGATCTTCTTTAAAAGGATATAAAGGATTTTCTAAAGTTAGTAAAAGGAATAACTATTATGTTATAAGACCTTTAATATATTTAACTAAAGATTTTATTGAAAATGAACTTAATAAAAAAAATGTTAAATACGTTGTAGACAATAGTAATTTTAGTGATGATTATACAAGAAATAGATTTAGACATCATATTCTTCCAATATTAAAAGATGAAGATGGTTTAGTTCATGAAAGATTCTTACATTTTAGTGAAGAATTAGATGATGTATATAATTATATAAGTAGAGTTACAGAAATTAAGAAAAAGGAAATGTTTGTTGATAATATATTAGATATTAACAAATATAATAAAGAAGATATTTTTATAAAAAAGAATATAATTAATTCTATTTTAAGTGATATGTATCCAGATAATTTATATTTAATTAATAATAATCATATAAATGAAATTATGAAAATAATAAATAGTAATAAAAAGAATATTCAAATGAGTTTACCTAATGATATTCTATTAAGTAAAGAATATGATAAATTGATTTTTAATAAAGTAGATAATGACAATACTTGTTATGATTATCTACTTGTTGATGGACTAGAAATTGGCGAATATGTTTTTAAATTTGGTGATACAAAAAGTAGTACAAATAATGTTATACGTTTGAATTCTAAAGATATTAAACTTCCTTTAAGAGTTAGAACGCGAAATAATAGTGATAAGATGCGAGTTAAAAATTTAAATGGCAGTAAAAAAGTTAATGATATTTTTATAGATAATAAGATTACTTTAGATAAAAGGAATAGTTGGCCGATAGTTGTTGATAGTGATAATAATATATTATGGCTCCCTGGCCTTAAAAAAAGTGATTTTGATGTAGAAAAAAATTCTAATTATGATATAATAATAGAGTATCTAAAAAAAGGAGAGAAAGATTTATGAATAAGAAAAGTAAAACTAAACAAACATTGCCGTATATTATATTAGCTTTATTTATATTAGCTGTATTAGTTATGGCAAATATTGGTGATTCGAAAATCAATAATTTTACTTATGATGAATTTTTAAATAAATTAAGTAATAATGAGGTAACTGAGATTACTACTACTGAAAGAAAAAGTTATGGTGTTTATAATATAACTGGTAAATTAAAAGGTTATAAGAAAAATGAATACTTTAAAGTAGATGCTCAATTATCTGATAAGACAGTTGAAACAATTGAGACTTATCAAAGTGTTAATGAGTTTAAATGGAATATTAAGAAAAGCCCAGATGGTAATAATGTTGTTACATTAATTATTACTCAAGTAGTTCCTATTGTACTTATTTGTGGTGTTGGATTTGTAATGCTTAATAAACTTAGTGGATCAAATAAATCTAGTATGGATTTTGGAAGAAGCAAAGCTAAGTTAAGTGAAGATGGCGGCAAGGTTAGATTTAAAGATGTAGCTGGCCTTGAAGAAGAAAAAGAAGAAGTTGCTGAATTAATTGACTTCTTAAAGAATCCTAAAAAGTTCCAAAAATTAGGTGCAAGAATTCCTAAAGGTGTTTTATTAGTAGGGCCTCCAGGAACAGGTAAAACACTTCTTGCTAAAGCAGTAGCCGGAGAAGCAAATGTACCATTTTACTATATAAGTGGTTCTGATTTTGTTGAATTATTTGTTGGTGTTGGTGCAAGCCGTGTTAGAGATATGTTTAAACAAGCCAAACATACAGCTCCTTGTTTAATATTTATAGATGAAATTGATGCAGTAGGTCGTCAAA
>CAZWST010000058.1:0-8164 GCA_964636965.1 uncultured Muribaculaceae bacterium | reverse complement strand
CTGGTTTAGCATTAGCATATATTGGTCCATCATAGAATACCCAATCCTTGTCTCTTGCATCAATTGATTTATTAAAAATATTAGCATCTTTCCAATACTTTAATATACTTGTTTCAACTTCATGAACACTTCTTTTATCTAATTCTTTAAAATCTTTCATTATAATTCCTCCTCATCAAAGCTTAAATCATAAATTTCATCAAATCCATAATGTTTATAAACACTATCAACATCCATAGTAGTTACCTTAGATTTATCAACTCCAAGTTTTTCAATCATCTTATTTACACTTTCTTCATCTTTTCCTTCTATTTCCATATATTCAGGAATATGAGGCCAGTGATCTAAATCTATTTCTACATCATCAAGAATATATTGTACACGTTTATTTTGTTGAAATCCTTTACTCTTATATCCAAGTCCTAATAACAATTGATGAGCCATATTAAAATCATTTACTTCTATTTCTGTTTCTTTCATGCCATCAATAGTTTCTTCTTGTATCTCTTTTAAAGTAATTGTTGTTTTTTTACCATTTGTTCTAAGTCTTATCCACTTTTTGGGATGTGCTGGTATTAAATCATATATATATCTTTTTTGCATAGCATCACTTACTTTTTTAGCACCCATTTCTTCAAGTAAACTAATATATTTATCATGATCAATTTCTAGCACTTTTACTTCATATTCTGTATTCATATAATTTCTCCTTTAAAATAAAAAACTCATGAAATATAAGGACGAGAGACTATCCCGTGGTACCACCTTATTTCATGAGTTATACATGCACTTATTCTCTTAACGCGAGAGTATACGTTCTTAAGTTTCCCTAAGACACATCAGAAGTGATACATAAATAAGCTCTTCTATCTACTTTCACCAATTATAGACTCTCTTTTTAGATTTACTTATTTAACGTCTTCATCAATTGCTTTACAAGTAAAATTATATTAATTAAAGTCCTTTTTGTCAATATATTTACTTAAGATATCGTACAAACAGCATCGCTTGTTGTATTATGTGTGTAATAGAAAGAATAATGATATGGACTTTTGCCAGATTTGGATAACCTGATATTGTTTCCTCCTGTACAATTTACTGTAGAATAAGAAGTAAAGGCATCAAACTCTACTTTCTTCCTCTCCCCATAGAATATTCGAGCAAGAGTTCCACCATTTATTTGAGTGGTTTGACCAGAGACACTTACCTTAAAATTATATAATATTGGATCAAAATACATTTTACAAGTTGTCGATGTAGCAGGTATTGTTACTGAAAATGTTCCAGCATTATAATTACCACAAGTTGGAGAATTCTTTAGTTGATAACCTTTTGGTAAAGGAACACCAGTCTGCCATGTTTGATTATAAACTCCGTTCCCTCCATTATCTATTGATTTTGAAGTATAGGTATATGATGGTTCATTAGGTTCAGAATTTCCATGACCAATATAATATGTTAGAGTCACTTTAACATTCCCTTTTGGAACAAATTTTAAAGTACACGTAGCATTGTTTGTTACATTAGTTAAAAATAAACGACTAGCACTACTAAATGAATAAGATATATTACTACAACTTGATGCTGACTCATCAATAACAAATCCTGGATTAGCAGTTAACGCTATTGATTTAGTTTTACCTGTTTCTAATTGAAAAGAATTAGGAGAGACTGACCCATTAGTAGCATTTATTGTTACTGAATACTTTTGTTTAACAGAAACTACTTTAGTAGTTGTTTGTCTAGCAGACGTAGATTTTTGAGTTCTTTTTGTTGTTTCTCTTGTTGTTCTTTCACCTGTTGTTTTAAATCCACTACTACCTCCACTGGAACCCTTTCTTGTAGTTTTTTCATTTGTTGCTTTTTCAGTTTTCTTTTTCGTTGTTTTCCTTCCGCCGAAGATATTTCCCTTCGCAGATGGTCTAACAAAAGACGGATCAGAGCTTATTATATTATTACTATTACCATGTAATTCAGCAAATCCTGGATCTGTTGACAAAAGATTATCAAAACTACAATTCGATAAATCTTTCGTTTCAATAATATCTAAAACATCTATAGTTCCATCATTATTATAATCTAAACTTTTATTATATTCGCTTCTTCCGACTAAAGCATCTCTTAAAGCGTCAACTTGATAAGACATTCCATCATCTGCTAAGACATTCATAGTAAATAAAGAAGGTATAATTACTAAAAGTAAAAGAATTGATAAAATATTTGAATTGTTATTATTATCATCTTTAGGAACATTATCACTAACATCACTATTTAATTTAGGAATCTCTATATTCTCAAAAGTTTGAGGGTTAATAACAGTTAATTCATCATTATTATTTTGAATAGGCATTTCTAATGTTTCAAGAACTTCTGTTTTTTCTTCACTTATATTGTTTACGTTTTCTTTTGTATCTTTTATTATTGTTGCATTAAAAGGATCAAAACCATTTATATTTGTTCCTGTATCAACATGTTCACCAGTAACTTTAGGAATTTCTTCACTTGCACTTAAAGATCCATCAAAAGCATTAACTTGATTAACTGTTTTTTCTGCCTTAACTTCATTAACAGTATCATCAAATTTACCTACGATATCGCCAAAGGGTTTTACATTTTCATCAACTATTATAGCTTGTGTCATATCAATTGGTTTTTCAACTTTACCAATATTATCTATAGCTGCTTTATCTATTTTTACACCAGCCGAATTAGGATCATAATTCTCAGGTTTTAATAAATCAGATGCAGCTTTTTCTCGTGCTTCTTTTTTTCTGCTTGAAGGAAGCAGTAAGATTATAACGACAGCGCCAACAACTATCAAACCAATAATAACAAATATATATATATGATTTAAAAACCAATACTTAGTTTTAGTTGAATCTGTTATATTTTCAAGAACAAAATTCATTTCTGATACTGATACTCGATTTAATGTTGATATTAATCCTTTAGAACGGAACTTAATTTTTTCTGGACCAGAGGCAGTATAATTATATAAAAATAAATCTGTTTTATTTCTCTTTTTAAAAGTATTCTTTACTTCAAAAACTAATATAGCGTAATTAGATTCCTTAAAAGAATAATCACTATCAACAAGAATATCTAAAGTACGATATTTACCATCTACTTTTTCAGGAGATGTAGTAACAATAAAATTATCAAGTGCTTGTACTTCTACAAGAGTAAGTTTATTAGCATCATATGTTAGTGTTTCTTTTATCGCCATTATGTCTTCACCATCAAAACCTAAAGCAACTCTAATTTGGTTTTCAGTTATATCAGGTTGCATACTTATAAAAGGTTCAAAGTTAGCTGATTCAGCACAAACGCTCATACAAAAGCTAAACAAAGTTAAAACGAGAATTAGAAAATATTTTTTTATCATCACACATACACCTCTATTATACTTATTATACCAAAAAATACTAATAGATAATAGATTTTTATAAATATAAAAAGATAATTTATTTCCTGATTAATTAAAACAACTAAATGTTAGCTTGTATAACATTTTTATTATATGATATAATTAAATTAGTGAGAGGCGTTACATTACAAGCTAATGCCTGCCACATATTTGTTTTGGGCATCTTATTCAAATGAGTAAGATGCCGCTTTTTATTCTATTACTAAAATAAAAATAATAATAACTAAAATAAATATCAATAAAGACATTTGATTTTTTGTCATTATACCACCCTCTTTACTTCAAAACCCCCTGAATAACTTTAGCTTGTGGTTGAGTGGTAGGCATCTTCACGTCTCTCAAATTTATTTATACTATCACACATTTTAACTTTAGTTTGTCACATTTTGTCGTAAGCTTTTTAGACATAAAAAAATTAGAAGATACCCTTCTAATTTTTTATATAAATTTTTTCATAGTTCTTAACATTTGATTTGTATATCCTAGTTCATTATCATACCAAGCAACTATCTTTATAAGTTGACCATTTTCTGTATCTAATACTTCTGTTAAAAGTCCATCCACTAAAGCACCCGTAGTTAAACCAACTACATCACTAGATACAATTGGATCAGTTGTAAATTTAATTACCTCACTTTGGTTAGTTTTAAAAACAGCATTAATTTCTTCTTTTGTTACTTTTTTTCCAAGTTCAATTGTTAAATCAATTACTGAACCATCGATTGTTGGAACACGGAATGCTGAACCAGATAGTTTTCCATCTAATTTAGGAATAACTTTCCCTATTGCTGTTGCAGCACCAGTAGATGCTGGAATAATGTTTGCCATAGCACTTCTACCACGACGCGAATATGCACCTTTTTTATGAGCAATATCTAAAGTTGTTTGATCATTAGTTGTTGCATGTATTGTTGTCATATAGCCACTTTTTACTTCAAAATACTTATCAAGCAAATTAAGAACAGGAGCAAGACAGTTTGTTGTACAAGATGCAGCAGAAATAACTTCCTCACTACCATCAAGGATATTATCATTTACTCCGTAAACAATAGTTTTTAAATCTCCCTTAGCCGGTGCAGAAATAATAACATGTTTAGCTCCAGCCTTTATATGTGCTAAAGATGCTTCTTTATCAGTATAAAAACCTGTACACTCTAAAACAACATCTATTTTTTCACTTTCCCAAGGTAAATTAATTGCATCTTTTTCTTTATAAACTTTAATTAATCTATTATCAAGTAAAATACCTTCATCATTATAACTTATACGATCACTATTAAAACCTCTAAAATTTGAATCATATTTAAGCAAATAGTATAAATCTTCTACACTAGTTAAATCATTTATAGCTACTACTTCAAGTTCACTATCATCCATAAGGCATCTAAATGCAAGTCTTCCAATTCTACCAAAACCATTAATTGCTATTCTTTTCATATAATCACTCCTCAAAACAAGATCCACCAATAAATTCTCTTAATAAATTATCTTCATCAACATATTCACTTGGTATTGAATAAATAGATTTCAAATTATCTAAAAGTCTACGAGCTTCATAATAAAATTCTGAATCCATACTTATGTTATAAAGTAGTGGTTCTACATAAACTTTCAACACTCCAAGTTCATAAACATAAGCCGTATTGACTATTGCATCAGCTGTATCAGTATAAGGGAAAATATATTTTTCTTCACCCTTTCTTACACTCTCCCAAGTTGCTAAACTTGCCTCAGCTGATCTTCCTCTTGTACGATAATCCCTTACAATTCTTCTAATAAGTCTATTATCTGTTGTTGAAACATAATTATGTCTATCAACATTAAGTGGAGTTAATGGACTTATATAAACACGATAAATAGTAGAAGAATCATTTAAACTAAGCAAAGCTGGATTCAAAGCATGTAAACCTTCAATAACTAAAATATCTGAGTCCCCAATAATTAAAGGTTCCCTTTTGTATTCTTTCTCACCAGATAAGAAATTATACGTTGGTATTACAACACTTTTACCCTCTAACAAATCATTTAAATCTTGATTAAATAGTTTAAGATCAATACTTTCTAAACACTCGTAATCTCTTTTACCATTTTTGTCTAATGGAGTTTCATCACGATTTACAAAGAAATCATCCAAACTAATTGCATGAGCTTTACATCCTAAACTAGATAAATATAAACTCATCTTTTTACTAGTAGTAGTTTTTCCACTTGATGATGGACCTGCAATTAAAACAATTCTTTTACCCAATTCAACAACCTTTTTAGCAATTTCATATACTTCATTATCTACCATGATATCATTTTTCTTAATTAAATCACGAATACCAGACTCAGCTACTATCTTATTAACATCACTTACATAATTAAGTCCTTGTTTATTAAGCCAATTATCATAAAATCTAAATGAATTATAAATATTTTTTCTAAAAGTAAAATCTATATGCCCATCTATTGGATAAAGTAGCACTAACTCATTTGGTCCAACATAATATAAATCAAATAAGGGAGTTTCTTTGGAACTCTTTGGCATATCATGAGAATAAAAATAATTATACTGACCTTCAAATTCAAATAATGAAACGGTTAAATTATTTATATTCAAAACATTGAGTGCCTTTTCAAAATGTCCTTTTTTCATAAAGAAATCATAAGCTTCTTGTTTACCAATTACCTTTTTATTAAAAGGTATATCTTTTTGTACCATTGCGTCCATTGTAGATTTAATCTTTTTTATCTCATCTTCATTAATTATAGTTTCACTTATAATCGTCGCGTATATTCCATGATCTAAAGAATGATGAAATACTACTTCACCATTATAAAGTCTTTTTATTGCATTACAAAGCATAAATTTTAACCCAGCCCCATAGATTTTAACATTCATAGTATCACCTATTATAAATTATACCATTATAAAATGTTTAATACATTAAAAATAATATATACTAGTCAATAATATTACACATTCTGACATATTAAGTTGTTATAAAATAAACGTATTTTTATATACTATTTATAGGTGATACTTATGTTTTGTCCAACTGTTATAGAAAAAAGTCATGATCATGAATATGCCTATGATTTATATTCAAGACTTTTAAAAGATCGTATTATATTCTTGTCTGGTGAAATAAATGATGATTTATCTTCAATTATTATATCAGAACTCTTATATTTAGATTCAATTAGTAATGAAGATATATCAATGTATATTAATTCTCCTGGAGGTTCAGTTACTGCTGGACTTGCTATATATGACACGATGAACTTAGTTAAATCAGATATTAAAACTATCGGGATTGGTTCTTGTGCAAGTATGGGAGCATTTTTATTATCGAGCGGGACAAAAGGCAAAAGGTTTGCCTTACCAAATACAGAAGTAATGATTCATGAAGTATTAGGAGGAGGACAAGGACAAGCAACAGATGTAAAAATACAAGCTGATCATATTCTATACTTAAGAGATAAATTAAATAAAATACTTGCAAAAAATACAAATAAATCAATAAAGAAAATAAACATAGATACTAATCGAGATAACTACATGTCAGCATCCACTGCTTTAGAATATGGAATTATTGATAAAATAATAACAAATGAAAAATAAGCCAATATGGCTTATTTTCTATTATTTGCCTCTTTATTTCTTTCTACTAAATCTTTTATTTTTCTAAAATGATGATTAATACCAGATTTTGTTATCTTCATATCCGTCTCTAAACTTATTATTTCTGCAAGTTCAGCTAAAGTAGTTTCAGGATATTTAAGTCTATACTCAATTACTAAATTATTCTTTTCATCAAGTAAACTTAATAAATCATGTTCTTTTAAATAATTAATATTAGCGATTTGTTCATTACAGGTTTTTAATGATTTTACTTCATTGGCTATTTCACAGTTATTAAGTCTATTGACCATATTTTTGTGATCCCTATAAATTCTTATATCTTCAAAATAGAAAAGTGCATTGATTGCTCCAAGAAGTTTTATAAAATCACTTATCTCTTCTGCTTGTTTTAAATATACCATATAACCTTTATCGCGTTTCAAATATTTAGAAGAAAAATTTAAATCAGCAAGTAACTTAGTTATTAACATTGCATCATTTTCAAAAGTAACTAATATTTCTAAATGATACTTACTTTTTTTAGGATCATTAATAGAACCTGATGATAAGAAAGCCCCTTTTAAGAATGATGCTTTTTCTGGATCTGAATATTCATCAATATGATTTAAAGAATCTTCTATATCTTTTCTTATAACATCTACCTTTTGATTTAACTCTAAAATATAAATAGTTTTAACATTAAATCTTTTTTGAGTTCTAGTTGTAAGTTTTATATCTATACCATAAAGTCTTTTTATTAAATTAAACATTCGTCTTGCAACTGAATTATTTTCAATATAAAGTGTAATAATATTAGGTGTAATATTCCCATTAAAATAAATGTATGAACACACCTCAGCCAATGATTCACATTTTTCAGTTTCAATTTTAGTTATTTCATCTTTAATTTGTGTAGTAAATGAAGCCATAATATACACATCCCTAAGTACATTTTAACATATTAAAGAATTAAAAAAAAGACAAGAAAATAATTGAATTATTTTAAATCATCATGTTATAATTAAATAGGTGAAAGCAGATTATCTCTTGGGTATGATGCTTACCACATGGTTTCGCATCTTTATTCAGAAGAATAAAGATGTTTTTTATTATCTAAATAAAATTAGTAA
>CAZWST010000057.1:0-8403 GCA_964636965.1 uncultured Muribaculaceae bacterium | reverse complement strand
ATAGATCCACTTATAATTAAATTTTTACTTCTTTCAAGTTCAATAAGAGTATTTTTATACTGCTTCTTTATTTTCCTGAACGTAACAAAAATTATAGTCAAAACAACTATAACTGTAATTATTGCATAAAATATTGTTACCATTCGTAAGAACTCAGGACTCATGCTTACACACCCTTACTATAAGTAATTATACCATAGTGAGTATTAAAAATACATCATCTTTACACTGAAAAAAGGGCTTTACACCCTTTAACAGTACATTGTTCTTTTATTTATAAAGAAGGTCCAAAAACTTCTTGCATTCGCATCTTTTGTTCTTCACTCATTTTTACCACTTCTGAAATATCAAATAAAGGATTTAAAAGTCTTAGTTGTTTTGAGAAACTAATGGTTGAATTAATGTATTTATATGAATCTTCTTTTATTTTACTAAGATCTCTTGTTTTATTTCCTAAAGCCATCATATCTATATTAATTAGTTCAGCTTGAATATTATTTTGACCATACTTAATATATTCAGCCATATCTTCAAGTTTTTCAAATGTAAACATTGGGGTTAAATCACCTCGAAATGGCGATGCATTACATTCATTAACAAATCGGCATTGCTCAAGAATCTTTTTATGAGATTTTTTAATATCTTTTGCTTTACCATTAGTAAGTTCAAAACAAAGATCCTTAAACGCACTGCTAATTTGAACTCTATTATAAAATTCGCTGACATTTTCTTCTTTTTCCTTAATTATATCTACAACTACTGAACTAGCATTCTTAACTTCATCAGGTAAGTTTCTGACAACAAATTCACAGTTAGCCTTAGTTCTTTTTCTAAAATCATTATAATAAGTTTCTTCTTGTTTTCTTAATTCAATAGCGTCATCTTGTAAAGGATATATTACTTTATTCCAAACATCCATATGGTAATCATTACCTAAATGAGCATCTAGAATTGTACTAAGGTTTTTTCCAATAGCAATACCTCCTACATTTCCTCTACAAAATGAATTAATCTGTTCACAAATAAGCTTCATTCCATTAACAATTTGTACACGAGATTCTTTATCTGTAGCCATAGTATAGTAATGTATTAAATCCATAAGTTGATTAAAAAGATTTTTTGAAAATTCAACATAACTTCTATATTCAAACTCCCTATTCTCACGTTCTTTTATAGCATAATACCAATCTATTCTATCATTAAAATAGCCAGCTAATAAAATCGCTGAGGCATAGTCAACTTGCACTTCTCCATTTTTAAAAGATAAGATAGATGAAAAATCATCATCAGTTACATACATTTTTTCATCATTCATAGTTATCACCTACTAAAATTATAACATGTACATCTTATTAATTCTTTTGTTTTCTTTTGTACTTTACGCATATTATTTTTGACATTTTGGACAAAAGTAAGTTCCTCTTCCGCCAACACGAGTTTTTAAAATTATAGTTGAGCATTCTAAACATGGATGCCCTTCCCTTGTATGAACACGAAGTTCATCTTGATAGTGACCAGTAACTCCCAAAGAAGATGTATAACTTCTAATAGTTGAACCACCCATTTCTGTAGCTTTAGTTATTATGTCTTTAGCAGCGTCTTTAATTCTATCACACTCATCTAAAGTAATACTTTTTCCCTCTCTTAATGGGTTAATGCAAGCTCGATAAAGAACTTCATCAGCATAAATATTTCCAAGTCCATTTATAATTGATTGGTCTAAAAGCAATGTTTTTATTGGTAAATTTGAGTCATGAATATTATAGTAAATATACTCTTTTGTTAATGATATATTATCTGGCTCTATCCCAAGTTTAGAAATTTCTTTTTGTTTATATATTTCATCAGTTTTAACTAAAATCATTTTCCCAAATTTACGAACGTCATGATATCTTAAATCTGTTCCATCATCTAAATGCATTATAATGTGTTCATGCTTGCTTAACTCTTCATCCGTTGGCTTTATATAATACTTTCCTTCCATTCGTAAGTGCGACATAATAGTTAAATCTCCGAGTGTAATAAAAATCCATTTACCATAATTATCAACGTTTGTTATATACTTATCTATTAAAGACGCTTTAAAATCCTCTACATTACCTTCAATTATTTTATCATAAGGAGTTAAAACTCCAATAATCTTTCTTCCAACTATTTTTTTATTTAAAGTTCTAGCAACAGTTCTTACCTCAGCTATTTCTGGCATAAATTTCATCCTCACTTTTCAAAATCTAGAATATCATTATTTTTGATTTACATCAATACTTAATTCCATTAGTTATACTTAATATTCGTCTTTTGCATTCAGAAAAATCTATATCTCCACGAGCTTCTCTAATTAATTCATTATTTATTTTATTTTTCACATTTTCCTCTACTGGAAATCCAACTTCCAATCTTTTCATCACACTTAAAGAAGAAGCATCAAATTTCTGTGTCATTAAAAACATTCTTTGCATCTTTTCTGTAGGAGATAATTTATCGTATAAATATAAAATAAAATTAGTATAAAATATTTGAGATATATTAACTAAATTTGAATCATCATATATTTGAAGTAAATATTTATGAGCATCAATATTGGCATGCCTTTCATTCGAAAAATAATCTCCATATCTACCTAGAATAATTCTTAATAAATTTCTTCTCTTTTTATTTAAAATAGCGTAAAATCTATTAACCACTTCATCATCATCTAAACCTAAATCTTGCCAAACATGACCGGATTCATGAATTATTGTATAAATTGCAAAATAATTTTTAATTAAATACATAGTATCAACTGTATAATAATCCTCAAAAACGTCTAAAATCTCGACTGCATGTTTTTCAAGTGCCGGAGGACAAATATAAACTTTGCCATTATTCTCTGCTCCTGAAATTCCATCATCAGTAATAATTAGTTCAATATTCCCTTTAAATCTTTGTTCTGATTCAATTATTTCTAAACCAGATTTAATAAAATTTAAATCAAAAAGTTTTTCTTTTCTTTCATAATCAATTCTTAATTGCTTTAATTCGTTAATTGCTTGACTACTTAATTCCATAATTTCTTCTAACCCCTTTAAGATACATTTTAGCGTCCTTCTGACTTGGCCCAATATATTGCTTTAAAAAATAAGCTTTATCTTCATCATTATTAAATATAATATCTGAAAATTTTAATGCATCATCTATGTCCAAATCTAAATAATTCTTTTCTTTTTCTTCACCATACAAAAGAGAATAATTTATATAGTTTAAATCTAACTCATGAATAGCCTCAGTTAAATAATAAAACATATTAACATAATTTTGCCACATCCAGGCATCACTACAACCATTTGGAATACGAGCTTCAAATATATTTGGTGGAGATCCATAAGGACTTTTACTATTATAATTTAAAGAAAAAGCAAAATTCTTACTATTAATCAATTTGTCTATTCCCATTCTTCCTATTTCTCGTTTATTAAAATCTCTTAAAAATAAACCAACACTTTGAGCATATTTTAAAGGTCTTAAACTTGCACACCCACTAGTTGAAAATTTAAATATTATATGCTCAAAAGTTCTAAATAATAATAGTAAATAATAACAATCAAGATAGTCATACTCTATATCTATATTTACTTGAAATGCTGCAGTATCAAAATTAACATCACATTCTTCTAATCGCTTGCTTAATTTATATAAATCACTCCATGTTTGCACATCATCACATAGTAATGGTGTATTTATTTCTAAAGGAAAAGACCCACCAACTGTTTTATCAATATTCCGTTTATAATCTTTTTTGGCTAAATCATCATTTACTATATAATATCTGTCTAGTGCATCACTTAAAGCAGCTTCTATTTCTAAACCAAAGGGTTTATTTATTCGTAATTCACGCCTATAAGGTAATTCATCATAAATAGCATGTTCAATTAATTCTACTCTATTCATTTAAATCACCCTTCAATGGTTATCTATTATAGATTTTCATATTTATTTTGTCAAATCACTAAAAAAATGCTTTTTATAAAAAGCATTTTTAATTATTTTGTTTCATAAAGATCAGTTCCAAAGTCATGACTGACTTTTAATGGGACAGATAGTTTAACAGTTGACTCCATAATCGTAGTAACTATATCAACTAGCTTTTCTTTTTCTTCACTCAAACAATCAAAAATAAGTTCATCATGTATTTGTAAAAGCATAGTGGATTTTATATTATTTGCTTCAAAAGCTTTATCTATTTCAACCATTGCCTTTTTTATAATATCAGCACTTGTTCCTTGAATTGGAGTATTAAGAGCAATTCTTTCTCCACCTTGTCTTATCATAAAATTACTTGAAAACAATTCATCTATATTTCTCTTACGTTTAAATAAAGTCCTGACATATCCACAATCATAAGCATCTTTTACAATCATATCCATATAACGTTTAACTCCAGGATATAGTTCGTAATATTTTTCAATAAAAGCTTTAGCTTCTTTTGGTGTAACTCCAATATTTTCACCTAACCCAAAACCACTTATTCCATAAACTATTCCAAAGATAACAGCTTTAGCAGTACGTCTTTCATTCTTTGTAACTTCGCTCATATTTTTATTAAAAATATCTGCAGCTACTTTTGTATGAATATCATCCCCATTAATAAATGCTTCTATTAAATCTTTACTTTCAGAAATATGTGCAAGGATACGTAACTCAATTTGTGAATAATCACATGATAAGAATTCTTGATTTACAGGTAAGAAAGCTTTTCTTACAAGTCTTCCAAGTTCATCTCTTGCAGGAATATTTTGCATATTAGGATCAACGGATGAAAGTCTACCAGTACGAGTTAAAGTTTGTTTGTAAATCGTGTGAATTTTACCATCATCCATTATATATTTATGTAATCCTTCTAAATATGTACTATAAAGTTTAGTAATATTTCTATACTCTAATATCTTAGGTATTACTGGATGCTCATTTGCAAGTTTCTCTAAAACATCAGCAGAAGTTGAAATCTTTTTTCCATGAGGTAAGCCTAAGTCTTCAAATAATACTTTAGCAAGTTGCTTTGGAGATGATATATTAAATGTTTGACCACATAACTCATATATATCGCTTTCCAAATCTTTTATTTGGACACTTATAGAAGAAGCCATTTCTGAAAGTATATTTGCATCACACCTAATACCAGCAAGTTCCATCTTAGCAAGCACTCTTATTAAAGGATGTTCTATATCGGTATAGAGTTCATACATTTCTTCACTTTTTAAATCATCTACGTATTCATCATGTGCATCACTTATATATTTAGCTTTTAAAGTAACAATGTTTTTTACATCCATTTTGTTTTTTATAATATCATGAATTAAAGGTACTTCTATTCCATCATTATTCATTAATATTGATAAATCATCCTTAGTAGTTTTATTTAATAAATATGCTGCCAAATTTAAATCAAAAATGGTATTTAGTTCAACATCTTTAAGTAATCCCATATTCTTTTTTAAATCAAAAGTATATTTAACAGAATCTCTTATATAATCCATTACTTCTTTTATTTTCGTACTTTCAACAAAGAATAAATTATCTCCATCAAAAAGTCCCATTCCAAGAATACTTGCCAAATGATAGTTTTCATTGTCACATTCAATATAATAAGATATTTGTTTGTCTAAGTTTATCTCTTTAACATCTTCCAAAACTTTAGAATTATTATTTATTTCGATTTTTTTAACAGTCTCATGTTTATTAATCAAAGAATAAAATTCAAGTTCACGATAAAAGTCATCTAAAGATGAAGTTGGTCCATTATACTTCATATCTTCAAAACTATTAGCAATTGGTGTATCAGTATAAATAGTTGCAAGTTTATAAGAAAAATAAGCAGAATCTTTATTTTCAACTAATTTATCTTTTAATTTTCCTTTAACAGAATCAATATTATCATATATATTATCTAACGTTTTATATTCTTGTAATAATTTTAAAGCTGTCTTTTCACCTATTCCAGGAACACCAGGGATATTATCTGATGAGTCTCCCATTAAGGCTTTTAAATCAACAACTCTAATAGGATCAATTCCATATTCCTCTTTAAAAGTTTTAGGATCATATTTAGTAAACCCTTTAGGCTTTAATAATTTAACATTTACAACATCAGTAATTAATTGTAAATAATCGTGATCACTCGTAATAAGTAAAGCATCCCATTCAGGATCTTCATTAGCACGCCTAGAAAGTGTCCCAATAATATCATCGGCTTCATAATCTAAAACATTAATATTAAATATACCCATCTTATCTAACATATCACGTGCAATTGGCATTTGTTTTTTTAATTCTTCTGGTGTTGCATTTCTTCCAGCCTTATATTCAGCATACTCGCGATGTCTAAAACTTTTGCCAACATCAAATGCAACACACATATATTCAGGATTCTCTTCTTCAATTATTTTATTAATCATATTAGCAAATCCATATAATGCATTTGTAACAAGACCTTTAGAGTTTTTCATTAAACTTCCTGTATAAGCAGTTGCATAGTAACTTCTAAACATTAGGTTATTTCCATCTATTAGTACTATCTTTTTCATATATTCACCTACTAATAATATTTTAACACATAAAATACTTAATATAAGAAAAAAATATATATTTAGTAAATAAGTTATAGCCTAATTGCTGTAGGAATTATTATCTCTTTCTATTTCCTTTAAAGATTTATCTGGTGTTTCCATTTTTTCAGGCATTGTGCCGCCTGATTTTTTTATTGCATCTCTCACTATAGTTCCAACTTCATAATGAGCACTAGTTGCTTTTCTTTCTGTAGTAATACCATCATTTATTAATTTTTGATTAGTTTGAGAGATTCTAAATAAATTTGCAATTAACTCATCACTTCCCATATTATCAAGTATATCTTCGCGATATCTTAACCTTTTTCTTTTTGCAATATCATCTGCTGTTTCTCCGTTATATAATCCTTTATATCCTGCATTATGAAATTTGTCAAAATTTCTTACACCAGCATTTTTGGCTGTTTGATTTAAATAATAATTTCCCTTTTTTGTAAGATATCTTTGATATAATCTTTTTTCATCTTCTGATAAATCATTATATTCCTTTTCAAGTATTTCCTGCTTTCTTGTTTGAATAGCAAAATAGGTTTGAGCAAGAGCAACAACCTTTTTCCTTGAATCAGCATTCTGTGCAATCAAATAACATGCATAACGCGAAAGATGATAATCTGACTGTTTTCTTTTTGCTCCAGAGCCTATCACAACCATTTTGTCGGACTCGACAAAATGGTCTATAATTTCATAACTACTGTTAATACAAGCATTTTTAGCTTTATCAATAACACCCTCAAATTTTCGCCATTCGACATATTCTAAAATCTCTTGCAATTCCCGTGCCTTCCAATACTCATTACCATACTCATCAATATGTTTAATGTTTTCAAACACTACTTTATCATAATCAAATAATTTATTCATTTTTTCTTACCTCCTATATACATAATTACCACCATATTCTCAAGTTTACTTCAAAAAAAGAAAACTTTTTCAAGTTTTCTAATTAAAAATTTTTCTTATTACTTAAAACATACTAATTATTCTTAAAAAGATACTTACTAAAATATTAAATCTATAGTAGAATTCTTCATTTAACAGTTTACTCTTTTATTAATTCGCCTAATTTTACAATATTTAATCCCTTATAATTTATTTCATTAATTATTATTTTTAATTCAGCTAAACTTACATTATTATGAACAAATATAATATCTCCAGCATGAAGATTAGTTTTAACACTAGCAACATTCGAATGATATAAATCAACATTTGGCTCAATTAGATAATATTTAAGTTCACTACAAATATTCATATTACTTAATCCTACTAAACACATTTTACTATTCTTTTTATTTCTTTTTAAATAATAATTTAAATCATAAAACTCTGACTTCTCTAAATTACCATTAATATAACTTACTAAATCATTTTTTATAATACTTTCATTATCATCAATAACCTTAGTATAATTAATCTTATTACCAACTAAATATTCATCATAAGTATTTCCTTCGACTATCAAAGATAAATCACTGTTGCTATTTCCCTTGATAATAACCTTATCTAAATTATCATACAAAGATATATCAGGTTTTTGATAATCATAAACAAAAAATGTTTCATTAAATGTTCCAAAATCATTCATCTTAAGATATGTTTCTCTTTTATTAATAGTTCTTCCTTTTTTCCCAGGAATTATCGTATTTCCATCGATAATAGCGTTTACTGGTTCATATTCTTTAAAATCTTTTACTTCATTTATTGTTTGCATTAAAGGACTCATACCTTCAACCATAAGTAAAAGTTTATCTGATATATAAAAAGAAAATACACTCACAACAATTAAAACTAAGTATTTAAT
>CAZWST010000056.1:0-8463 GCA_964636965.1 uncultured Muribaculaceae bacterium | reverse complement strand
CTAATAGGGACTTCCGATACAATATTTTCCCATAAAAGTGACAAAATATCAAGGGTATTTTGGCGTTTATCATAAAAATCATTGAAATTTCCAAGGTTTTCTTCTATATTTGTCTTAAAATTATAGGGTACGTCCTCTAAAGATATTGCACAAGGTAAAATAAATTCACCAGACACATCAAGATTAGCCTCTACTTCATCAAGTTCATTAATTCTTAAAAAACCTTTTACATGTACATCTTTGATATCCCTTATATCCATATCTTTATAATAATCTTCTGAAATAATAACATCATCAGCTATTTCAATATAATTGTTATTATTTAACTTATATAAATCTATTTTCATGGCTATTTATTCATTCTATTCATTTGAGCCATAACTTGTTTTATTTGCTTAGAATTTGGTTTTCTTCCCATACTTGTCATAAGGGCAGAAATCATTTGTTCATTAATTGGAGGATTCTTTTTAAAGTATCCTTTCATAAAATGTCTAGCTAATAAAAAACCAATTACTACTCCAATCACTAGTCCAAGGACTACTAATAAAATATCATGTAACATAATATCATCTCCTTAAAAGAATTATACCATAATTTCTTCTATTCATAAACAATAAGTTCATGTTGTGCTCTGGTTACTGCAACATAATATAAATACTTATCACTTGAGAAATTATTAACTATAATAGCCGAGTCAAACTCAAGTCCTTTAACTCCATAGGCAGGAGCTACTACCAAATGTTTATCAAACTTTTCAGTGGTTACATCAATTACACAAACCTCTTTATAAATGGACTTTAACCCCTCAGCTATAATTTTTGCTTCATCTATACTCTTAGTGATTATTGCAACACTTTTATATTTCTTCTTTAAATATCTGACATCCCTGCCTATATGCTTAAGTTCCGTCATTTCTCTTTTTAAAACTGGCAAATTAACATTCTTTCTAATTGCACTTACATGGTTTAAATTAAGTATTGAATTAGCATATTCAATAATCTCAGGTGACGATCTATAAGTCTTAGTTAACTCATAATAATCACTGTTGGTATCAAATATATTTAGAAGTACCTTTAAACTATCATATTTATAGAAAGGATTAACTGTCTGATTAACATCTCCAAGTATTGTAAAATGCGCATTTTTAAATATTTTTTTGAATATTTTATATTGCAAATAAGTATAATCTTGTGCTTCATCTATTACGACTTCTCTCATAGCAACTTGATATGGGAATCCCTCTAACAAACACTTCATATAAATAAAAGGAGTTGCATCTTCATAGTTTATAATACTACCTTCAAGATTCTTAGTGTTTTCATTCTTTCTATACATATATGGATATGCATCTTTAAAGATAGCAGATTCATAAAAGAATTTATAGACTTCACTATAATCTTGTTTAAAGTTACTAACCTTTAATAAAGCTTTTTTAAGTAAAGGAACGAGTGAATCTTTTCCCTTATAGTATGTATTATTAATTTTTTCTGCTATTAAATCAACACGTTCAAATAATGTTTTATTATCATATCTTACATGTAATAGTTCATTTAATTCTTCCATTGGTATAACTTTTTCTTTATATTCTAAATTTTTAATAAATCTAGCAGCTTTTGTATAATAATTTGTAAAAGATTCAATTGCTTGAATAATATCATCACTTAATTTAAACCTAATTAGATCATTATCTTGTCTTTTACCTTTATAATATCTTTCAACAAAAGAAGAATATGACTCAACTCCATTATATTCAGAAATAAAAGATGACGCAAAAGAATGAAATGTTGTCTGTAACGTATTGTCTTCACCTAAATCAGGTAATACTTCACTAATATACTCAGAAAATACGTTATTAGGTGAAAATATTAAAACATTACCACTAGTTAAATACTCAAGTTTGTATAAAAGAAAGGCAATTCTATGTAATGCCACACTTGTTTTACCTGATCCAGCTATACCTTGTACAACAATAGTATCATTCTTACTATTACGTATAACAGCATTTTGTTCAGCTTGAATAGTGTTAACAATATTTTTCATTTTATCACTACTAGTTTGAGCAAGAACATCTTGAAGTAATTCATCATCGATATTAACTGTAGTATCAAAAACATGTTTTAAGGTTGCATCTTCAATTTTATACTGACGTTTTCTTGTAATTTCTCCTTCTTCCATACCACCAGGGGAAGAATACTTAGCATGACCTAAACCATAATCATAAAATAAACTACATAATGGAGCTCGCCAGTCACATACCAAATAGTCTGTATCTTTTTTTACAGCTGTAATACCTATATAAATAGGTTCATTATTAAATACTATGGAAGCAAAGTATGGATTATTCCTGATTTTATGAAGTCTTCTCACCTTTTTAGTTTTATCATTAAGTAAAGCTATTTTTAAATCATTATCAGCAACAAAGGCATAACGTTCTCCTTTATCCATTTCTTGTTCCATTTCCCAACGTAATCTTTGGAACTCTTTTAACTCTTCACCTTCATCTGTAATTTTAATACCAAAATCATCAATTTGTTTATCTATCTCTTTTACGGTCTCATCTAAGTATTTTTTCTCTTCTAATAAATCCGTCTCTGATAAATCCATAAAAGTTCACCACTCTCTATATCCAAACTAAAATAATTATATAAAATACACAAAAAAAATGCAATAAAACTGCATTTCACTTTACTATTATAAATCAAGTTTTTTTATATCTTTTTGTTCTTCACTTACTTCTTCCATAGAAGGATATTCAACTGCCTCAATAAAGGAATCAATGGCATTTAAATATTCTTGATATAACGCATTATCACTTATACTTATAGTAGTAATCTTTTCTTCAAATTCTTTACGAAGTCTGTGATATTCAAATCGAGCATCACTTACTTCTTCATAAAGCTGATCAGCATCTTTTTGAGAAAATTCTTCTTTTTTTACAGTAGATAAAACTTTATAATCTTTGCCAAAAAGTATTTTAGGTAAAACAAAAGAGTCAACTATTGCTCCAATAATAGGAAAAGTCAAAAGAAAAATAAGGCAGCCTCCAAAAGAAATAACATTTGCAGTTAACAACATTCCTACTAATAACGAAGTCATTATTTTTATAATTGTCCAAACTTTATACAATTTACTTTGTTTTACTTTATTTACTTCATCTGTTATAGAATTACCATTAAGAGTATTCATATGTTTTTTAGTTAGCATTTCATTATAATGATGATTTAATATTCTAAGTTTTTCCTTATTTTCAGTTACTTTTTTTCTAAGTTCAAGCAATTCATCTAAAGTCATCCAATCATCCCCTAAAACTTGCATTATTATACCTTAATAAATAAAAATATTCAAGGATTAATCCTTGAATATAAAGACATAGTCATTAATTATTACTTCGTCTCCTCTTTTTGCACCCATCTTTTCAAGTTCATCTTCAACTCCCATACCACGAAGTTTTCGTCCAAATCTTTCTACAGCTTCCTCTTCATCAAAGCGTGTCATAGCAAAAAGCGTTTCAACCTCTTTACCACTTAAAACCCAAGAATCATTTTCGCGTTTTATAGTAAAAGGTTTACTAGCATCAAATTTATATAATACATGACTTTCTTTTAAAGCATTTTCATCATAAAGTATAACTTCATCTAAGGAAGATACAAGTTCTCCTAAGCGATTTATTAAAGGTTCTAATCCCTCTTCTAAAATAGCACATACGGGAAATACTTCAACATCTGGATATTTATTTTTAAAATCTCTTAGATTATCTGAAGCACCATCAACGTCCATTTTATTAGCAATAACTATATTTGGTTTATTGATTAAAGTTTCATCATAGTTCTTTAATTCATCTATAATTGTTTCATAATCACTTATAGGGTTTCTTCCTTCTATTGCTCCCATATCAATAACATGCGCAATGACTTTTGTACGCATTGCATGACGCAAGAACTTATGACCTAATCCAATACCAGAAGAAGCTCCTTCAATTAATCCCGGAAGATCTGCCATAACAAAAGAAGTACCATCATTTAATTTCACAACACCTAAATTTGGACTAAGTGTTGTAAAGTGATAAGCTCCAACCTTGGCATTACAATTACTAATCATACTTATAATTGTACTCTTACCAACACTAGGCATACCAACAAGTCCGACATCAGCTAATACTTTAAGTTCACACTTAATTATTTTTTCTTCTCCCGGTTCACCAAGTTCACTTAAGCGAGGAGCAGGATTTTCATGTGTAGCAAAAGCTTTGTTTCCTCTTCCGCCTCTTCCACCTTTGCATACAACAAATTCTTCATCTTTTTTGGTTAAATCAGCAAGCACAGTATTAGTAGTTATGTCAGTAATAGTCGTTCCCATTGGAACACTTACAATAACATCTTTGGCATTAGAGCCATTTTTTTCACTGCCTTTACCATTAACACCTTTTTCTCCCTTAATATGTTTCATCATTTTTAAATCTATTAAGGTTTTTAATCCTGGATCAGTTCGAAAAATAATTGATGCACCAGATCCACCTGAACCACCATTTGGTCCGCCCATTTCAATATACTTTTCACGTCTAAAAGAAGTACAACCATCTCCGCCTTTACCAGCTGTAACTTTTAAAGTGACTTCATCGACAAACATACTAATCCTCTCCTTTATAAATCAAGTTCAATTATTGTACAACCAATATTAAAATTATACAAGTAATATTTACTAACCAATTTATTTCTTCTCAAACTCTCATGTATTTTTCTTTTTAAAATACCTGCACCCTTACCATGTACAACAACTATTTTCTTATTTCTAAGCTTATAATTATCATTTATAAAGTCATTTACCACAGTCATAACGGTATCCTCGGTATAACCATGGACATCTAACTGTGGTAATATTTTCATAAATGGATCTCTATATTTATACATTTTCTTGGGTAGAAACTATATTTTCAGTTCCAGATGGAATAGTTGTCTTTTGTTCTAAAGGCACTGCGTTATTAGAGTTTATTTGATTTTCTTGAACTATTTCAGAAGATGCGGCTTGATTTTGAGCATCAAGTGCTACAGCATTAGTATTTTCATTATTCTCAATTGTACTATAACCACCACCATTTGGATTTACATCTTGATTATATTCAGTAGTAGTTGGCATTGAATTAAATGCTGAATTCATTTGTTCAGTAACCTCATTTACAACTTCGATCTGAGCTTCTGTTCCATTATTAACTTGAACATTTATTTCTGGATTAAGTGGTGCAACTTCAACAGGTGTTTTAGCTGTATTATCTTCTTTTTTAGCCATACCTAATTTCTCTCTTAATCCTGAATTATCTAATACAACATCTATTTCTGGAATAGCGTCTACTTCACCTATTTTCGATAAAGATATGGCAGCAGACGTATTAGCAAGTTTAATTGCATCATCTATATTAACTTCATTCATTAAGGCGAAAGATAAAGCTCCAACGAATATTGAATCAAAACTTGATGAATCAACTATATTAATTTTCATTTCTGGAAGCATTTTAACCTTACCGTCGACACAATAAAGAATCTTATGACTATTAAGTATAACTATATAATTGCTCTTTCCAGAAGAATCCACTATCTTTTGATATAAATTAACATACCCTTCAGCAGAACCATCAATATCGGCCTTAGTCATCATTTCAGCAAACTTTTCAGTTATAACAGCCCATGTACATCTTTTTGATATCGCAACTGAATCTTTATCTCCAATTCTGCCATAATAAACTGTCTTAGCAGAACCATTATTATTTAAAAGAGCATGAGCACCAGCAAGTTCAGAACCATCAATAATAGCGAACGTTGGTACAAAATCATATTTAAACTTCTTAAGTACACTATCAGAATCATTATATAATATTTTTGTAACTACACCTGTTTTAGCATTTAATATAAGATAATTAACCGCTGTACTAGATTCAAAATCAGTTTCCATAAATTTAGCTTCAACTTTAAAGGTTTTAAATGTATCTCTTATTTTTTCCGCATATGCATCATTTCCTGCTACTCCCGTAAAATGAACATTCATTCCCCATTTAGCAAGTAAGCAAGCTGATGTTGCTCCCACATTACCAACTGATTCATTTTTATTTTTAATTAAAAATACATCTCCTTCAGCTGGAAATTCCTGTAAAGGTAAATAAATATTAACAGCCGGTTTTCCAATAATTATAGTTTCCATCCTTTTCACCCTATTCTATATAAAATTATATAACAAACCAATAAAAAAAACTATATTTATTTATAGTTTTCTTATAATTTAACAACTCTTTTATAAATATCGATTTTAGCAAGTACATCCTTTTTTATAGTTTCTGGTGTTTCATAATTACAAATCATATCTACAATAAAATTAACATCTTCTTGTGTTTCTTCTGGAGATAAAACAAGTATCTTAACAATATTTAAAAGATATAACATAGAATCTATTACATTATCAAACCTACTTAAATTAGTTATAATAAATTTACGAATATCATTATTTGTCATCTTAAGATATGTATCTAATTCAGAAATAAGGTCTTCATCTTCTTCATCTAATTCTAAAGATACATAATCGTCTTCCTTATAATAATTGACACTTTCTCCATTAATTAATCTATTTAAAATATCTCTTTCTCTTTCAAAATCATAAGATATTCCATTAATTTCTTCATTAATAGATACAATCATATTTAAAGCATCTAGTGCTTCTTTATATTTGCCCATATTCATATAAGCAATACTTACCAAATAATAATCATATCCATTTGTTTCTGGATAATAAGTTTCATACTTTCGATGATATTCAAGAGCTTTATCGTATCTTCTACACTTAATAAATAACTCAATCATCTTTAAAAGAGAATCAGGATAAATATACTCTGCTTCGGCATCTTCTAAATAATGTAGTGCTTCATTATAATTTCCTAAAGATTCATAAGCAGCAGCTAAAACAATTAAGTAAACTGGATCTTTTTTTGTTTGTAACTTAATAGCAGTCTTATAACTATCAATAATAAGATATGGATCTAAAACTTCATCAGCATAAGCAGTAATCGAATCAATCTTTTCTTGGTTTTCTATATTAGATGCAACAGTATCAACTTCTTTAATTAAAAAGTCATAATTATTAATTCCAGAATCAGCAGAATCTATTAAAGCCTTTGCTTCTTCAAACTTAGAATCATTAATTAAATTCGTATACTCTTCTATAGTTTCTTCCGCCTTATCAAAGTATAATCCATTAACCACCACATTTTTTAAATTCTTTTTATTAATAGACATAATATCATCTAATAAAAGTTTATATAGATATATTTTTAAATCATCTTTATTCTTGCCATATAAAAAATCTTCACAAACTCTTTCATAAACATCATATAATTCAGCATGATTTAAAGACTCACTTATAACTTTATCTAGTGGCCCATATTTTTTATCAATTGAATGCCTTAAAATTAACGTATTATCTTTTTTTAATCTATCAAGTATTTCAAGAAAGCCAAGTATATTATTAATAAAAGTATCATCATGAATTACTTTAGCAAGATTAAGTGCAACATTCTTAAATTGAATATAATTACCTTCTTCATAAGAAACAACTAATTTTCTTTCTAAAGATGCAAGTCCATTATATGTTTCTTCATCTTCTATTTGGTAATTACTATCGACCATATATTTAGTCTTATCAGGTATTCTTTTTAAAACACTTTTTAGTATGCTTAATTTAGGTGATGATTCTACATCTAAAACTTTATCTAAAAAATCTAAAGCTAGTTCATATTTTCTTAATCTAAGATATTTTTTTACTAAACCAATTAAAGTACCTATATATTCATTATCTTCATAAGGTAAAGAAAACTGAGTAGCAACACCATTTAATAAATAATCATAGAGATTAACATCATCTAGACATCTAGACATAAGTCCCTTTGCCTTTATCTCACTAATATACTTTCTAGCTTCATCAAAATTACCCTCATGTAAAGAATATAAAAGGCCTAAATAATAAGTAGAGAATCGTAAACTCGTATCCTTAGAAAGCTTACAAGCAAACTCTTGGTTCTTATCAATTTCCGATAAAAATAATCTAACAGCCAAATCATCACTTACAATATTAGCATTATCGTGATTTATTACCATTTCATTGTTTTTTACATATATTTCAAGTAAATTATTACTTATCCCATATTTATTAAAATCATATATCTTCATAATCAAAACTCCCTATAAAATCATTATATCTAACAAAGAGAGGTATAACAACCTTTTTTAGTTTTATTTGAATAAAATTTTAAAAATGGAACCTGTAAAGGACCTCGTTTTATTTTTACACGAAAAAACAACGCAATTGCGTTGTTTATTACAAAATGGTGCCTTGAGGGTTTAGATACCGAACCCTATATTTAGGGGTACTCTTTCCTCAATACAGGTATAATCTTATCATAAATTTTGGAGTTTGTGAACCCTTTTT
>CAZWST010000055.1:0-9671 GCA_964636965.1 uncultured Muribaculaceae bacterium | reverse complement strand
AATATCCTAACTATGTTAACAATTGATATATGATATTGATTAGAATAAAAAGGTATTATAAAAAGAGAATAAAAAGGAAAAAAAGGAGTACACGGGGTGTGCTCTTTTTTTGTTTATTTGTAAATTTCTAAAAACTGTTTAAATTTTTTTTAATTTTTTGTATGTTTTTTTGATTTTTAATCGTTAGTATAATATAAGGAGATGAATATTAAAAAATATTAATATTAGAAAGGTGATACGTATTGGAATCTTTATTTAAGGAAATTTACCAAAAATATTATAAAGATGTGTATAATATAGCATTTAGCTACACTCTTAATATTAGTGATGCAGAAGATATTGTTCAAAAAGTATTTATGAAATTATTTAAAAATATTAATAAATTTAATTCTTCAGATATAAACGTAAAAAAATGGCTTTTTAAAGTTTCAGCTAATGAATCTAAGGATTTACTAAAGTCTTTTTGGCGAAGTAAAATGACTAATTATGAACTAATAGAAGTTCCTTATTTAAAAAGTGATGAGGGGTTTATCATTTTTGATTTATTAAAAGAATTTGATTTAAAGTATAGAATACCATTCTATTTGCATTATTACGAGGGATATACATCAAAAGAAATTGCCCAAATATTGAAATTATCTAAAAATGTTGTAGATACAAGATTATTTAGAATAAAGAAAATGATGAGAGAAAAGTTAGGAGATGAAGATTTATGAAAAAAATAAATGATAAAACTAAAGATTTTTTTGATGGTCTAGAAATATCAAATGAAAGAAAAGAAGAGATTTACGTAAAAATTGTTAAAGGTAAAGAAAAAAAATATAATTTAAAATTTTTAATAGCTACTTTGTCTTGCTGTTTTGTATTGCTACTAGGAATAATTTCAGTTGCATATGCAGAAGAAATAAAACAATCATTTAATACATTAAGAGTAAAATATTTTCAAAAGTCAGTAGATGATAAAAAATTTCTTATGACTGATGTAAGAAGTGATGCTGAATCGGTTATTAACTATCGTGCTGAATTATCTTTGGATGGCATATATAGTTATGATGATTTAGAAAAAAAATTGGGAATTAATATTTTAGATAATTCCTTATTTAAGAAAAAAGATTTTATAGTAAAAAATGTTGAGAAGAAAGACGGGAATATAGGATTTTTACTTTTGGGTATAGACAATGTCTTTGATGAACATCCTGATCAGATTACTGATGAGGGAAATATCTATAGTCACGAATATATAAAATGTAATTTCGAGGTTAGTATATCGACAAAATATTCTGAAAAATCTTCTGGAAGAATTTATTCTTCTTCAAATAAGATAGAAGAGATTTATATAAGTTCTTTAGATACAAACGCAGTGGTAGCACGTTTGGGTGGAGAACTTAGTGATACAATTTGTGATGTTAGATTTGATTATAATGATGTTTCATATCATTTAGAATTATTCTTTTTTACATCAGGAAATCATAAAGATCAACTATTGGAAATATTGAATTCATTCAATATTTAAATTAGAAATATGTAACTAATGAGGAGAATTTATTTTCCTCATTTTTGTTTATATAAAATTATTTGTGACTTTTAATTGTTTTCAATCGTTATTATAATGAAGGAGAGAAGTGAGATGGTTTATAATGACTGATCGTTTTAATGAGATTTATCATTTATATAACAATGATATTTATAGATTAGTATTTAGTTATTTATTAAGTAATCCCGATACTGAAGATGTAATACAAAGAGTTTTTATAAAACTTTACAATAATAAAAAAATATTATCTTTAACTAATGAAGAAATAAAGAAATGGTTATTTAAAGTAAGTATAAATGAAGCTAAAGATATTTTAAAATCTCCATGGCGTAAATTAATGACTAAATTGACTGATAATGATGATTCAACTGTAGTGCAAGACGATTCTTTAATATGTGCCTTAAACAATATAAAGCCTATATATAGAATACCATTATATTTATATTATTATGAAGGATATAGTATAAAAGAAATTGCTATACAGATGCATAAAAGTGAATCATCTATAAAGATGCGTTTAGCTAGAGGTAAAGAAGATTTAAAAAAAGAAATGGAGGGAGTAAAATGAAAAATTTAAATAGTAAATTTACTAAAACCTTTAATGAAATGCAATTATCAAGTGAAAAAGAAGATTATTTAAAGGAAAAAATAATAACTGGCTATAAAAAGAAACAGAAAAGAAAAAAAGTTTTTGTAAGTGTAATAATTGTTTTTGGAATATTACTAGTTGGTACTGGAATAACTTCTGCTAAAGACTTTAAAGCAAACCTTGATAAACTTATTATGAAAGTTAAAGTAAATCAAGAAGGTGAACCAAGTCGAATACTTGTGCGATATGATGGTGGAAAGAAAATAAATAATGATGCCAATTTAAGTGAGCCAAAATGTGAAACAGGAATTGACACTATTTTAAATAAACCGATAAAAGAAGAGTGTCTTTCAATGTATTCATATGACGAATTAGAAAGCGAGTTAAATACTAAACTTTTAAAAAGTGATTTGTTTAAAAAGAATAGATTTATTTTACAAGACTTAAAAAGAGAAGATGGAATAATTACTTCTTTAAAACTACTTATGGCTAATGTTTTAACACCAGATTTCGTCGATAAAGTAGATGGCTCATGGATAGATATGAGAATACTAATAAATACTAAAAAAGTGAATCTAGATGATGATAAAGTTGATTATACTGTAGAAGACAGTGAAAACAAATTTTTAAAATATTACGTAAAAAATTTAGATTCTTTTGCTGCTGGAGTTAAAGTGGGAAGGATTAGAATGGTTTATCTTGTATATGATGATGTTTTATATAATTTTTCTATTATTCCTAGTGGAAAAGCAAGAGATAATCCTGATGAAGAAGTTATGAGGATACTTGATTCTCTTCATTTATAAAAAATATGAAAACTTTAAAAATAATTTTGTTAAGTCTTATTACATTAGTGGGGATTAATGCATCATCTCTAATGGTTGTTAGTAATACTTCACTTGTAGAAAAAAGGGAAGTTATTGAGAATATTAAAGTTCCTGATATTAGTGAATTATCTTTTGATGTAAAAGAAGATGATAGCACTTTTAATATCTTAAATAATTATCCAGATTTAGTGAATATTGTTAAGAGTACAAATATTAAAATACCTGTTGAAAATAAGTTTATTCCTCAAGGAATAGCGTTAGTTAATAATTATTATTTTATAGTTGGCTATTATGATAATTATAGAAATTCTAGTTGTTATATCCTTGATGAATTTGGAAGTGTTGTTAATGTAGTTGAACTTGATACAAATTCACATGTTGGCTCTATTTCCTATGATGAAAAAAGGAATATTATCTGGATTCCCGGTAATAATGGTGTATTAAATGTTTATAATGTGAGTGATTTTTTTAATAAAAGCAAAGTTAAATCAATATATAAATTTAATAATGTAAGTGATGGGTTAAAAGATTTTCAAGATAGTACTAGAAATTTAATTGCTTATCTTACTATTGATGGTGATTATCTTTATATCGGGAACTTTTTCATTGAGTATGAATGCTTGATAAAGAAATATAAAATAATTAATACTGGTGAATGTATTGACTTAATTTATATTAGTAGTTTTAATGTACCAAAAAGAACTCAAAGTATTTTATTTGTTCAAAATAATAAACATAAATATATGCTATTAAGTAGATCATATGGTAGAAGTAAATACTCATATTTATATGTTTATTTATATGATGATAATATAACTAACTATAAAAATAAAGAGATAATAAAAATAAAATTTCCACCTATGTTAGAACAGATTAATATTAACGCATCAAAGGTATATCTATTATTTGAATCTAATGCCACTAAATATTGGAATTCTTTTGAGAAAATGGAATATGTTTTAACTATTAATTTAGATGATTTACTAAATAGATAAGAAAAATAGAAGTTTAACTTCTATTTTTTTACTTCATTAATATATTTAAATAGGTGATGTTGTGAAGAAAATATTGTTATTGTTAATTATGCTAATGCCTACATCTGTTTTTGCAATTGAGACTAATGCTAAATCAAGTGTTTTAATAGAAGTTGGAACTAAAACAATTTTAAGTGAACAGGAAAAAGATGCCGAGTTACCACCAGCAAGTATGACAAAAATGATGACTTTGCTTTTAGTTATGGAACGACTTGACTCAGGGGAAATTTCTTTAAATGATTCAGTACCTGTTAGTAAAAAAGCAAGTGCGATGGGAGGAAGTCAAGTTTATTTAGAGGAAGGAGTATCTTATAAGTTAGAGACACTCTTAAAATCTGTTGCAATTGCATCAGCTAATGATGCAGCAGTTGCTTTAGCAGAATATGTGGCAGGATCTACTGAAGAGTTTGTTCGTCTTATGAATGAAAAAGTAAGTGAACTTGGACTTAAACATACAAATTTTAAAAATGTTCATGGTTTAGATGAAGAAGGACATTTTTCTTCTGCTTATGATATGGCACTTATAGGGGCTACTTTACTTGAACATCCAACAATACTTAATTATACGAAGATATATGAAGATTATGTAGAACATCCAAATGGCAATAAGACATGGATTGTTAATACTAATAAACTAATTAATTATTATGAAGGTGTAGATGGATTAAAGACTGGGTTTACTAATGAATCTGGATATTGTATAACAGTTACAGCTAAACGTGGAAATATGCGACTTATTTCTGTCGTTATGGGTGAAGAAGATAATAAGATTCGTAATCAAGATATAATGACTCTACTTAATTATGGATTTTCGAATTTTAAACTTGAGACAATTATTGATGCGAATGCTAATTTAGGTACAGTCAAAGTTAAATTTGGTGAAAAGGAAAACCCGAAAGTTAAGCTAAAACATGAAGCTGTTGATTTAGTAAATGTCTTAGAAGATAATAATTATTCTTATGAAGTAATTAAAAATGAAATGCAAGCACCATTAAAAAATGGAGATGTAGTAGGACATGTTAATATCTATTCCAATGATACAAAGGTTAATGAAATAGAATTAATAGTTGATGAAGATATAAATAAAGCAAGTATTTTTACACTTTTTAAGAGAAATTTAAATGGATTACTAAAAGGTATTTTATAAACTTCATTAAATTGAAGTTTTTTTCTTGTGTCTTTTATACACAAGTGCTATACTGAGATTAGAAAGGTAGGATTTATGAAGGTAGAATTGATAGGAGCAATTAACTTTAAAAAGTTAGCTTCGTTTTTAGATAAAAGGGTTGGCGAAATAATTGAGGATAGTATTACTCTTAGTGATTATGTTAGTGTACTTGAAGGAAAAGAGGATGCTAATGTAAGTGAGTATATTGAAGCCTTAGATCACATCATTAATTATTTAAATGGTAATTCTAGTGAAAATATTTCCTTAATGACGAAAATCATTAATGCAGTTACTTCAAAGAAAAGAAAATCAATAGTTGAATATATTGAGTCACTTAAAGAACTTGTAAAAACAAATGGTCAAGTTAAAAATAATAAAACAAAAGAACTAAAAAGAATAATTGAAGAGCAAATTAATGATTTAAGTTCTATTAGGCCAGATGTTGTAGAGACTGTTGAACAGTTAGAAACTGAAGGAAGAGCAGGAGTAGTAGCTGCAGCAGGAAAATTATCAAGGTTTGATGGTAATGTATTTGAGATACTTGAAATTGTGTTTGATGATTCTTTAGAAGACAATTGTAATTATGCAAATTTTGTATCAGGAACTTTAAAACATGAATCTATAACAGATCATGATTATTGTTTATTTGCTTTACAAGATATATCTGTTCTTATTGAGCAATTTATAATTGCTGAGAGATTTTCGTCTTTTACGATTAAATCAAGAAGATTAACTGATTCTTCTAATATAGGTTATTATGTACCTGATTTTCATGATGAAGATGGTAATATAATAAAAGAAAATGAAAAAGCTAAGCTAGATTATAAAAGAGATATGGATCATCAATTTGCTATGTATGACTTCTTTGTTAAAAATGGCATAGATTTTGAAGATGCTAGGTATTGCTTACCATATTGTTATCATGCAAATAATTTAATGGGTATTAATTCACATACTTTAAAATATTTAATTATTAAATGTCTTAAAACTAAATATGCTAAAATTCAAGAGATTAGAGAATTTGGGGAAAAACTTTATGAAATAGCAAAGGAAAAGATACCATATATTATCAAAGAAATTGATGCAGTAAAACCTGATTATGAAGATTATGTTGGTGATTTTGTAAGAGGTGTTAATACTAATACTTCAAGTGTTAGATACACTGTTTTAGATAAACCTAAGTTAATTTCTAAATCCAATAATATCGATGAATCAATATTAGTTTCTGCAGTTATGAGGTATACTCAATTATCATTTGAAGAAGCTTCAAGCCTTTTAGATGAAGCAGTTAAAAATGATCCTAATTTTAAAGAAACTTTAATGCGACTAATATTCTTTAAGGGAGACCAAAATGAACTTGCTCAAATTAGTTTTGAATTCCAATTTGGTATTTCTTATGCAGTGTTAACCCATTATACAAGACATAGAACTCATCCGATTATTGTACCAGACTTTGCTCCTTTAGGTGATTTATATCAATTTATGACTCCACCAGCAATAAAGGAAAATGAAGAGTTATATGATAAATATGTTGATATGTTTACATTAAATGAAATAAGATGCAATAGTATGAAAAGTAATTATGGTATTAGAGATGAAGATTTAGTTTATTATACACTTTCAGGTAATATGGTAAATGTTGTAACTCGTTTTGATGGTAAGACATTTGCTCATATTGAAGCTTTAAGAAAATGCAACAGAGCTCAATGGGAATCAAGAATTATTGCTGAGGGATTCCATGATGAGGTAAAGAACCTTGAAGATGCTAAGTTGTATTCTAGTCTTATTGGTCCAACTTGTGAAACTCAAGATTTCTGTCATGAAGGAAAACAATGTTGTGGAAAGATATATGAATTAAGAAAACAAAGAAATAAAGAAAAGAGTTTAAAGTAACTCTTTTTTCATGTTCTAAATTATGCTATTATATTATTGGTGATTATATGAAAGCAAGGAAAAGATTAGGTGCTTTTTTATTAGATTTATTTATAGTAGTAATGTTATCAACAACACTTTCTAATTTATCTTATTTAAATCCTTATAAAGATAAATATAATGAATGCCAAAATAGAATTAGTGACTTAATGATTGAATATGAAGGCACGATTAAAGATATTTCAAGTGAATACGCATTTACTACAGCAGTTAATTTTGTAAATGATAAGATGTTACCAGAATTAATTGTTATAGAAAAATATGATGTTTTTAATGTGCTTTGGTATGTAATAATCTTTATTCTTTATAATGTTATTTTTGCATATTTTAACAATGGACAAACTATAGGTAAAAAGTTATTTAAGTTAAGAGTTGTAAATAAGGGTGAAGATAAAGTATCATTCATTAGAATGTTTATTAGAAGCTTATTTACTGGTTCATCCTTATTCTATGGAGTAACTTTAGTTGCAATTATTAGAATATTTACATCATTTATTATAAATAAGTATATATTCTTAGTTTTACTTTATGGTTTAGGTTCATTATCTTTAGTTTTAGAAATATCTTTACTTATAACTTTATTTACAAGTAAAGGGAGTACTCTTATAAGTGATAAAATTGCAAGAACTGAAGTAATTGATGTTAAATAATAATGTACAAATAAGTAATTTATGCTATAATGTACATATCTGAAAGAGGGATAGAAATGGCAGTTACAAGAAGTGAATTAAGAGAAAAAGTAATGACTATTTTATATCAAATATCTTTATATAAAACAAATAAAATTGAATATGATATTGATAAAGTAATTGAAGAAAATATTGAGATTCAAAATGAATTTGTTAAAGAGATGGTTTATGGTGTTATTACTTATAAAGACACAATTGATAAGATTGCCAATGAATATTTAAGTAATTGGACAATTGACAGACTTGATGGTGTAGGACAAGAAATTCTTAGAATGGGAATTTATGAAATGAAGTATACTGATACACCAGATTTAGTTGTAATAAATGAAGCAGTAGAGCTTGCTAAGAAGTATAGTGACGATGCTGTTAGAAAAATGATAAATGCTGTTTTAGATAAACTAATTAATCAAGAGTAATTAATTAGTTTTTTTAATTTACTTGAATAGTTGTAGTGTGTTATAATTTTTGTGGAGTAGAGTTGGTGATGTGTATATGAAAAAGAATGAAAAAAAAGGAAAGAAAGAACTTGTTTTAGACGATAAAACATTGGATTTATATAATAAGATATCTTTTATTTGTGGGCTATTTTCTATTATATTAACACTTACAGGTATTTTTGGTATTATTCTTGGATTCTTAGGAATATGTTTAAGTGTTACATATTATACTCAAACTAAAAAAATTCGTTTAGGTTATATTTTATCGATTATCGGATCTTTATTATCAGCTATATTTTTAGTTTTACAATTGTGTATATTTTATGGAACATTTATTCCTTAATATTTGATTAATAAAAAAAAGCTTTAATAAAAAAGCTTTTTTTGTTGAAATTGTATTAATTTCTTTTCTTCAATTAATTTCTTTTTCTTTAAATATGTTTGATATACTTCTTCAGCTCTTGTTTGCTCAAGTTTTGATATTTCTCTTGTTGGTGTTTGAATCATTGTTACATAAAGGGTATTTTCAAAAAGATCTGAAGAAAACTCACATTCATCTGGCATAGGAGGTAATTCATCACCAGTTTTAATATCTAAAAATATTCCATCAATAAAAATAATAAGTCTCCATTTTATGGAATTATTTAATTCTTTATAATATATAGTATTGCCTTCTCTTTCAAATTCAGCAACTTCACAGAAATAAAAGCAATCAAGTGGTATTGTAGACATTAAAATCACCTTTTTGAGTATTATATCATAAATGTAAAGTAATGACATATTATTTACTATAATATTTGCTTAAATTAGTGATAGATGTTATTATAGAAAACATATTTATTGGAAGGATGGTCGATTTTTATGAAGATAGTTGCTTTTTTTAGTAATGTAGTAAGTAAGATAAAAACAAAAATAAATGTCTTTTTATATGATAGATTTACTAAATATATAGTTGAATATAAACCTGAAGGAGATAATTTAAGGATTATAACTAATTTTGGAGATTCAAGAATTGTTAAAAATACAGAAGAAAATCAAGCTAAGTTAAATAAGATTGTCGTAAAAAGTAAACTTGATATTGCATCAAGAATTGATGAATATGAATCTACTAGTCAAGAAAGATTGACTGTTTTAATCATTAATATTATGCTTTTAGGTTTATCAGGATTATTTGTTCCTTTAACATTTTTTACAGGTAGTTATATTATATTCTTATTATCAATAATTTTATTTTCCTTTTTATCACTGGCAGTATCAGTAATAATGATTGACTATTTTGTATTAGTTGAAGAAATTAGTAGATTAAAAAATATTACGGGATATAAGATGGAAAATGAATTTGTTTTACCTAAGCTAAAGGATTTAAGAAATGAAATAAAGTAGAAGTACTTTATTTTTTTATGATATAATTTTTTTAAGGAGATAAGTATTTATGAAAAAACTTTTTAATTTTATAATTGT
>CAZWST010000054.1:0-9746 GCA_964636965.1 uncultured Muribaculaceae bacterium | reverse complement strand
CTCTTTTAAAATCATCAATAAATCCCATAACTAATAGTTCTTTAGCATGTGCTTCATCTATGCCTTTACTCATAAGATAGAATAACTTCTCTTCGCTAATTTTCGACACTGTTGCTTCATGCTCTAAAATACTTGAATCATTCAAAACTACATTAAATGGAATAGTATCACTTACTGAATCATTATCTAACATAATCGTATCACACTTAACACTTGCCGTTGAATTTATAGCTGATTTGCATATTTTAGTAGTTCCTCTATAATTAGCGTGTCCTCCAAATGCAGCAATCGATTTAGATACAATATTACTTTTTGTATGTGCCCCAATATGAATCATCTTAGCACCTGCATCAAGTATCTGTCCTTCTCTTGCATACGCGATTGAAATTGAGTTACCTACAGCATAGTCACCCTTTAAAATACATGATGGATATTTCATTGTTACCTTAGATCCAATATTTCCATCAACCCATTCCATAAGACCAGCTTCATCAACTATTGCTCTTTTAGTAACTAAGTTATAAACATCTCTGCTCCAATTTTGGATAGTAGAGTACTTACATTTAGCATGCTTTTTAACATATATCTCAACTACACCAGCATGAAGTGAGTTAGCTGAATGACTTTCAGCAGTACAACCTTCAATGTAAGAAAGTTCAGAATTTTCATCAACAATAATAATAGTCCTTTCAAATTGACCTAAAGCAACTGAATCAATTCTAAAGTAACTTTGTAAAGGTCTATCAATTTTAGTATTAGGAGGTATATAAATAAATGAGCCACCACTCCATAAAGCTCCATTAAGAGCTGTATATTTATTTTCATCATACTTAACTAGATTATTAAAATATTCCTTAAATAACTCTGGATACTCTTTTAATGCATCATCACTTGATAAAAATATAACGCCTTTTTCTTTTAATTCATCTTTTCCTTTATGATATATTACTTCACTTTCATATTGATTAGTAACCCCACTTAAATGTTTTTCTTCAGCATCTATTACACCTAAAGATTTAAATTTATTTCGAATATCGCAAGAAACATTTTCCCATTTAGTTTCATTGTTACCTACTTTTTTATAATAATTGATAGAATCAAAATCTATATCTATATGAGGACCAAAATTTGGATTATCTAACTTTTTAAAAGTTTCATAAGATTTTAACCTAAAATCTAACATCCACTTCGGTTCACCCTTTTTTTTAGATATATCTATAATTAACTTTTCGTTTAACTTTTTCATAAAAATCACTAATACCATTATAAAACAAAAGAACTCTAATTTAAAGAGTTCTTTATTTATATTTTATTATACCTTATTGAAATAAAGATTTAGAAATTTCTATAACAGGACGTACTCCAAAACTACTATCATTTAAAAAAGTATAGCTAGATAACAACCCTCTAGAATCCACACTCCACACACGACCAGCATTAGATTCATAAGGGGAAGAAGTCCAGTATGATGTTGAAGTGATATATGCTGGTACTGAGTCACATGAGTTAGTATTTGAATCACATCCCATTGTTTCTAACTCATTAAGAGTTATTAATCTTGTTGTTATATTTTCTCCTCCATTTAATTTTGCTAATTCACTTGCATATGTATTTACATATTCTTCTATTGTACTTCCTGCATATATTTGACTATCATCATCAAATGGTACTGATCCTATAAACGGAAAAGCCTCACTACCTCCATCGGTTTCCTTATATCCAAAAGCTTTTGGATCTTGTAATCCTGTTGGAGTTTCTAGTGGTGTTATATTATAATCTGCATCTACTGTATTTCCAACATATAAGTTATATTGGCTTATTGCTTTTAAATTATCCCCATCTACACCATAGACATAGAAGGATTCTGTTCCTAATGTTATTAAATCTCCAATTGAAACTTCCCCATTTGTATCATTATCATCTGTTATTGTCCAACTACTTTGTTTTACCTTATCTGCTGGAATTCCTTCTGCTAGATTCTCTCTTTCTTTAGCAGCTGCCACTATTTCACAAGATATTTCTATATCTTTTGTTGGTTCTTCTTCTGTTCCTACATATGGTTTTAAAACTTCTATTGTTAATGTTCCTCTTCTTGTTTCTGTTGCCACTAAAATATTCTCTGTATCGAATACATTTGTAACACCCACATACTCATTTGATTCAGTACAATTAATTGTGATACTTGCATCATAGTTTTTCGATCCATTTGTTACATCATAATCTAGGATATACTTCTCTTTAACTAAACTCATATTCTTAGTAAACATAATATGTGTATCATCTTTTATTAACTTATTATTTTCTACGCCATCTTCTAGTGTCTTACTAAAATACACATCAAAATCCTCATCATTTTTACCTATATTAAATACTCCATTTAATGTAAGTGTTGTTGAAATGCTCGCAAAACCAATTGCTAGTAACAATACTAGTATAATTAAATACTTCCTTTTCATAAAATTTTTCCCTTTCTTTTAAGTACGCTTATTTATCTTATTTGTAACACCTTTTATAAGTGTATAGTTCAAGAAAGTTATTAAATCACATAAATTTATAAATACTATTAAACATACTCTTTATATAATTAAAGTTATCATAAATTTATTCTTATTGCATTATTTAAAAAAAAATTGATCTAATATTTACTTTAATTTAACAACATTATATATAACAAAAAAGAATAAACTTTTGTTTATTCTTTTTATTAAATATCTAATTTCTTTAGTTCATCTAAAACATATATAGTTGCATATTCAACAAATTGAACTATCTTATCAAGTTGTAAAATAAAGTTTGAAGAACATTCCTTCATACATATTGGACCCAAAATATCAATTATATCTTGAAAATGTTTTTTCGGTAATTCTTCAATATGATTTTCTGGAAATTCAAACTTTTCATAAAAAAGAGATAAATCTAAATTATAATATGATAAAATTTCAGGATTTAAATTAGTATAATCATCATATATTATTTCCAAAAGTTCATCATCATCAAACTTTAACTTTTCACCAGTTCTACTAATCAGATAACCATCTTTAACAAAATTAGGTAAAAATTCATCAAACCATAATACATCAGTTAAGAGATGAACATAATACCCAAGCTCATAAGGATTTTTTAAATACTTCTTATACTTAGCATAAAATACTTCTGCATGCGGAGTATCTGTATCCTCATCATCACTAATAAAGTGACTTTGATGTCTCGTTAATCCAACCATCTTAGCAACATCTGGCGCTATTGCACCTAAGTAATAATGTTTTTCATTTGTTACATTTATATTATTTAAAACTTTTTTAGCTACAGCTAAATGTATTAATGCTGATGCCATACTACCACCAAATTAATTATAACATATATTAGCCTATTACTTTAATCATATCTTGTAAAACACTGTCAATCTTTTCTCTTTGATTTAATATATCAGTATAATTTAAACAACAATCAAAGCAACACTTATAAATTAACTGAGCTTCAGCACTCTCAAGGAATAAACCCAAAGAAGTCATTGCACCATCAGTTGAATATTCATCACGTTTTTTAGAACCAACTGCAATAACTATTACTTTTTTATTTTTTAATTCTTTTGTTGCATATAAAGGATTCAATCTATCTATAAATATTTTTAAATCACCTGATAAGGTATTCCATCTTGTAGGAGTTATAAAAACTAATACTTCTGAAGACCTTACCTTTTCTATATTAGAAGACATATCATCATTAAAATCACAAACCCCATTCTTATCACAGTCCATACAGCCTGTACACAAATATATTTTTTGATTTCCTGGAATAATTACATCTGTACTTATTCTTGATGCTGATAAGCCATCACTAAGTTCTTTCATTAAGTGATAACTATTCCCCTCTCTTCTTGATCCAACTATAAATAAAACTCTTGCCATTTTCTTCACCATTATTATTTTAATCAAAACATAATTTATCATACAAAAAAAGGTTAATAATTTAACCTTTTTTTATATTTCCTAATGTTTTATTTTTTACATCACTGGATTTTAAATCATCTAAAGATTGGACGGATGTAGCTAAGAACTTATTTTTATAGTTTTTATTATTAGTTATTTCTTCACCAAACCAAACAGGTGGAACAAAGCTTTTTGCTTCTTCTTCTGTTTTAAATTCAACTTCAACAGTCAAAAGTCCATTTAAATATCCTTGATAAACATCAAATTCAGCTGTGTATCTACTTGATAGAGGAATAAAGTATCTTACCTTTTCTACCATGCGTCCCAAAACCATACTATAAAGAATTCCAAAAGCATCTAAAGAGATTTCTGTTTCATTTTCAATTCTTGATAAATCTCCATTACCTTTTGCTGTTAAAAAACATTCATCATCCATCATTCTTATACGTATTTCAGTTGGTTCTACTTGTATATATCCTTGACTAATATGAGCTTTTTTAAATCCTTCAAGATTAGGAGTTTTATCTACTAAAAACTTCCTTTCAATTTCTTTTTTATTATTTGGCATTTAAGACACCTACGATCTTATCATGGGCTTCACTTACATCTTTTTCATATGGTACCAGTACATATCTTTTTGAATTAGGTGCAGTATAAGTTGCACTAGATGCATCAGATCCACTAACGGAATTACTTAAGAATGTCCAAGAAGACATATCATCAAGTTGCTTTTTTACAAGCTCAGTAATTAATGAAGCTGGAATATCTGTTCTATAAAGACTTGATAAAGAATCAAGTAACTTATCATATTTAGTTAAGAAAGTTTTATCTTGAACAACTTTCTTTAATACAGCTTCTAATACTTGTTGTTGATTTAATATACGATGTCTATCCCCTGATGCATAAGCATATCTTTCTCTTGAATAAGCAAGCGCATGAGCACCATCCATATGGTTAACTCCTTTTTGTACTCTCCATCCTTTATAATGATAACTATTAAATTCCTTATCAGATACTACATCTACTCCACCAACTAAATCAACTACTTCAGTAACTGATGACATACTTATCTTAATTGAATAAGGTATATCTATATCAAATAAATCTTCAACAGTTTGGCGGGATACATCAATTCCATAAATACCAGCATGTGTAAGTTTATCTTTTAAACCCGTTTTACCATGAACAGAAACATAATAATCTCTTGGAATAGAAGTCATAAGTACCGTTTTAGTATCAGGATTAATAGTTAATACCATATTAACATCACTTCTACTCTTATTTTGAATAACATTACTTCTTGAATCTGATCCAGATAAATAAATACTTAATGGTTTTAATTTAACATCTTCTTTTTTTTCTTCTTTTTTCGTTTCAATAGAATAAGAATAAATTACTTTATAATCATCTTTAAAGAAACGTACGTCATTACAATCACAAATTGATGGCTCATCATCTATTATTTCAAGAAGTGAAGCATCTATAAATGCACCTTCAATTTTACTATTAAAAAAATCATTATATATATCATATATATCTGTATATCTTTTATCTTTAAATTCTACTTTACTTTTAAGCTCTTCTAATACTTTATCTTTATTATCATCATTTTCCATAATTGCAACTGTTTTATTATCTAAAGATTTAACATCATCAATACCTTTATCATTTAAAACAATTAAATTATAAGTTGTTACTTCAACATCATTATTATTAAATGACTTATTTAAAAAATCTAAAGTATCAAGTCCATAATTAATTCCTAAAAAAGATATAATTATTAATACTACATAACAAATACTCGTAAATATTTTAGTCCACCACTTCTTTACAAATAAAGTAATATGACCCACTAAATTAAGTAATACAATAACACTTATAAAAAAAAGCAAATACTTTGTTGGCAAAACATCAAGCTTACTTATAACTAAAACTAAATAAGCACTTAAAATTGTCATGAATATTGCAAGAACATATTTTATTATTTTTTTCATATCACACCTCATGCTTTTATTATAACACGTAAAAACAATTTTTACACAAAAATAAAAGAGGAAGTTATTCCTCTTAGTATGCATAAATTGAACTAACAATTATTGCAAGTAGAATAAATAATACTAATATTATAAAAAAAGTATTACCATACGCATTAGTATTATTTGAGGATTGGGATTTACAGCAATTCATGACACTTCACCTCCTATTAAATTAGATAAATGCCCCTACTATAATAATTAGTAATATAAATAATACTAAGATGAAGGCAGCACTCGAAACATTATTTCCACACTTATTCATGATTATTTTCCCTCCTTTTCATTACTCACTTTATCATATGGTTAAAAACCAATATTTGTGCATGATTTACTATTATTTTTTTTATATCCATGATATAATTACTAAATGTAAGGGAGGATTACATGAAAAAGAAATTAATTGTAATGTTTGTAGTACTTGGACTATTAACTACAGGTTGTGGTAAAGTACCTAAATTATCTAATGGAGAAGAAGCCATCGTTAAGTTTGAAGATGGTACAATGTATAGTATTGATGAAATTTGGAATGAAATGAAAGACAACTATGCTTTATCTGTATTATTAAATAAAATAGATGAAAAAATCTTAACTGAAGAATATAAAGATAAAGATGGAGAAACACAAGAATATCTAAAAAATTATGAAACTTACCTAAAATCTAATTATGTAGATGAAAATGGTAAATTTGATGAAGAAGCTATGAATGATGCTTTAGCTGGATATGGATATTCATCAGTTGATGCTATTTTAAAACAACAAAAAGTAACATATTTAACTAACCAAGCCGTTAATGACTATGCAAAATCTAAAATAACTGATAAAGAAATTAATGATTATTATAAAAAAGAAGCTGTTGGAGATATCCACTGTGAACATATCTTAGTAAAACCAGCTGGAACTGATACAGCTAGTCAAAACACTGCTAAAGAAAAAGCTGAAAAGATTTTAAATGATATTAAAGCAGATATTAAAAATGGTACAGCTTTAAAAGATGCATTCGAAAAATATAAAGATAATGGAGAAGTAACTTTCCAAGACCTTGATTATTTCAATAAAGGTGATATGGTTGAAGAATTTGAAAAAGCTGCCTTTGCATTAAAAAAAGGAAGTATGTCAGATTCTCCAGTTAAAACAACTTATGGATATCATTTAATACTTAAGCTTGATGAAAAAGAAAAAGACTCCTTAGATAATTTAAAAGATAGTATCAAAGAAAAACTAGCAGAAAAGTTAGTTGAAGATGATACTACAACACAAGTAAATGCAATGGTTGAATTAAGAAAAAAACATGGTGTTAGTTTCCAAGATAGCAAACTTGAAGACCAATACAACAGATATATTAATAGCTTATTGAATCAAAAAAAGTCGACTAATTAGTCGATTTTTTTAATGCCTTAATTGAAGATTTCTTTGATAAGCAAGTGGATATGGTTTTACTGATTCTTGTCCTTCCATAAGTGCACGATTATCATATTTACCCACTCCCAAGTCATTCCAAATACTAACGTTTTCACCATTAATAGATATAAATTCATCATTATAATCTAAATTATACTTACTTTTTAAATAATTTTTGATAAGTGGATAATTGCTACTGTTTAAAGTAAATTCTCCATCTACCCTAACATGCGCATTCCCTAACACATTTAAAACATCTCTAATAGCTTGATTTTTAATACGCATATATTCATCATCACTTATAGACCTATACTTTTTATAAGGTAAAACTAATCTTGTATAATACTCATAAAATAAAGCAGAAGGAATTTCTTTATAAGTTATTAAGAAATAGTCCATTCCAAAAGAAAACTCAATTCTCTCAATGCTTAATACAAGTAAACTCTTACTATTTTTTCTTACAAAATCAGGATCATTTATAATAACATTTAATTCAGATTTTTTACCGATAAGAACACTTTTCTCAAGAGAATAAGTATCTTGATAATAATATTCCCCATTAGGTACATAAGTTTTAACACTAAAGTCTGGAAGCATCATAAAATTTCTAATAGATAATATATCATCATTTAAAGAAGTTAATACTACTTCACCAATAATTCTGTTATGAGCATCAAGTATATCTGTATCAGGTTTATAATCTTTAAATGAACTATACTCTAATATACTTTTAACATTTTTCTCTTTTATATTTAGAGAAGATACATGAGGAAGACCTGATAAAATTTTATCATATATGTTAATTACCTCGTCATCAAATTTCTTTACCACAATAATCACCTCTTTTTTATCGCCTATTATAGCACTAACAAATAAATTTGTCACATTTTTACATTCATTATAACAGCATATATAAAATGAGGTATAAATAAAAACCTACTATAATAAACTAAACTAAGTACTTCAATATTATTACTTTGATAATATAACATAAAAGATATATATCCAATTATAAAAATATAGTAAAGGGAATTAATAAGATAATCAACAAAATAGATTTTTTTATTCCCATAAACATAACTTACAAACATCGTAACTTCAAAAATAATTATTCCAATAAAAGTAAGGACAATATTAATATTTACTTCATAAATAATATATGTGTTAATAAATAGAATTATTCCAATGAATAAATTTAAAACATTAGTTAATAAAAACAACTTTTTCATACACTCAAGCTTTCTAATAATAGGTTAATTACTTTTAATTCTAAAACTTTAGAAGTATAACTACCTACTTCATCATTATTTTTATAAAGTTCTCTTCTTAATTTCCTATCTTTAAATATAAACTCATGTTTTAAACTATATCTTATTTTAATTGAATCTGGAAAAGTGTATGATGCCAAAGCTAAGACATATCGAGAATTATCTTCACTTATTTGACAACTTTCTTCTACATCTTTATAAATATTTAAAAAATTATCTTCTAAAAAATAAGCACGATAATAATCTTCTACAGTTGTATTTTTACTAAAATGTGTTCTCTTAATATTATCAGACATCTTAATAAAAGAAGATTTACACTCTTCATCTTTAATCTTACTAATTTTTTTATCTACTTTTAAAATATCTTCTTGGAATCCCTTGTAATCTTTAATTATAACTACATCTTTATTGTTAATAACTAACGTTATATTAACAATAATAAATATAATAGTAGTTACTAATACACCTAAAAGACAATATTTCAATTTCATGAAAATCACCCACTTAAATTATAACATAAAAAATAAGAGATAATTTTTATCTCTTACTTTTTAAATTGGGAATTATATAAATCATAATAGAAACCTTTTTCACTCATTAGCTTCTTATGGTTACCCATTTCAATAATGTTACCATCTTTCATAACCAAAATCATATCAGCATTTTTAATTGTCGAAAGTCTATGAGCAATAATAAATGATGTACGACCTTCAGTTAATTTATCCATAGCTTTTTGAACTAATTCTTCTGTTCTTGTATCAACATTACTTGTTGCTTCATCTAAGATAAGGAATGGTGCATCTTCTATCATACCTCTTGCAATAGTTAAAAGCTGCTTTTGACCTTGACTAATCGCATCATTATCACTAATAACTGCATCTAAGCCACCTGGAAGTGTCGAAACAAAATGATCAACTCCAACAGTCTTAAGCGCGTTCCATATTTCTTCATCAGTAACATTTTCTTTATTAAATTTAATATTTTCTCTAATAGTTCCATCAAATAACCAAGTATCTTGTAAAACCATTATAAATAATTCATGAATATTTTCTCTTTTTAATTTTTTAGTGGAAACTCCATCAATAATGATATCTCCATCATTAATATCATAGAAT
>CAZWST010000053.1:0-10034 GCA_964636965.1 uncultured Muribaculaceae bacterium | reverse complement strand
TAATTTGATATAATTGTTCTAGAAGTGAGGCAAAGATATGAACAAGAAGAGAAAAACTGCAACAGCAATTGCCGTTGTTCTATTTATGTTAGTAGCATTAGAAATAGTCTATATTTTTAGTGAACTATATGCAGAAAATGATATTAATAATGAACCAACTATAACTGATTCAATTAAATTTAAGGAAGAATATGAAGCATTAAATGGTGTAAGTAATTCAAATGGTATACAAAACCGTTCTATATTAATAGATGAAGATAATCCGATTATTTATGCAAATGAAAATGATGTATTAAGTATGATAGAGAATAAAGAAAGTTTTGTTGTCTATTTTGGATTTTCTGCTTGTCCTTGGTGTAGAAGTGTAATACCTTCTTTAATTAATGCAGCTAAGGAAAGTCAAGTTACTAAGATTTATTACGTTAATGTTTTAGATATTCGTGATAAATATGAACTTGATGATAAAAATAAAGCTGTTAGAACTACTGAAGGAACTGAAGGGTATTATAAGTTACTTGATGCATTAGATTCAGTACTTGATGATTATGCACCACTAACATATAAGACAAAGAAAAATAAAACTAAAAAGGTTAAGATTGATGAAAAGAGAATCTATGCTCCTAGTGTAGTAGCTATAAAAAATGGTAAACCTGTAGCACTCGAGGATGGAATAATTGATGCACTTACTGACTCTCATATGGATTTAACAGATGAGATGAAGTGTGAGATAAAGACACGATTTAATTGTTTATTTGATTCACTTAAACAAGATAATCTTGTTTGTGATATAGATACAGGAAAGTGTTAAAAAATAAGACGAAAGTTATTTCTTTCGTCTTTCTTTTGTTTTCTTTTTTTCAAGTTTTAATTTTTCTTTATCTTTGTTTATTTTATTTTTTAAGACTGTACGTTTATTAAAGACTTTCATGTCTGGAAATGATTCAATAAGTCTTCTATGAAATATAGTTTTACTGAATAGAATTTCTTTTACTTTTTTAGTTATTGCTTCTGTTGAATCACATCTTATGTTAGATGAAATATTTTTAAGTGTAATAATTATATTAAACGATATGATTATATCTATTATAGTTAGTATTAGTAAAGTAAGGGATGTATATTTAAGTATATTTAAGGGAATATACTCAATTAAATTAAGTATAAATGGATTTAAAATGTACATCATAAATAATGCTAGGAAACCAAATGGTATCATTGTTTCTAAACATATACGACCATTTATATTATATTTTTGATTGCTATAATCCCACCATCTATTTTTAAATACTTTTTCCATTATATATGAAGTAGTGTATTCTAAAATAGATGCAATTACAATAGACATAAAGTATAAGATGACTGGAGATGTTTTATATTTACTTAAGAATATTAAAACAAATAATGCGCCAAATCCATATATTGGGCAAATTGGTCCAGTTAAGAAACCACGGTTAACAAACTTATGAGTTTCAAATAATCTAGTATAAATTATTTCAACAATCCATCCACCAAAGGAATAGATAAAAAACATAAGTATTAATTTATATATGTACTCCATAAACTCACCTCATTAATTATAGCATGTATATAATATTTTATTAAAGTTTTTTTCGAATATGCTAAGTAATAATTTAAAATTATAAGTAAATATGCTATACTTTTATTAGAGATGAGGAGTAGAATATGAAGTTTATAAAATCATTTGTTAAAAAGCCAAGAAATGTTTATTTTAGTATTATTGCGATGATGACTGTGGTATCTTGTTTAGCATCTATTTCATTTTCGTATTATATAGATGAATCTAGTACAGAAGGAATGCTTAAATTTGATACTATTGATAATAGAATTCAATCACCTGATTTAGTTGATGGAAATATTGCTCTTGCACCTCATGAGACTAAAGAGATTAGTCTATATGTTATGAGTAATAATGATATGGAAAGTAAATATAAACTTATATATAATACTGATAAGAATGTAAAAATATATACAAATACATCAATAGATGAAACGATTGATGCAAAAGAAGTTAAAAATTATACGTTAACAGTATCTAATTTTGAAGATGAACCTGTTACTTTTGAACTTAAGATATTATCTAGCTCCATGAGTGCAGATATTCCATTTAATGGAAATGAAATTGAAGTTATAGAATAAAAAAAGTCTCTAATGTTTTAGAGATTTTTTTGTTTGATCTTTTTTTATTATCGAATAAGCATCATCAAATAGTTCAATTATTAAACTATTTATATCTTTGTAGAATGGGTCTCCTCTTTTTAAGAATTTATCGACTTCTTCTTTCATTTCATTAATAAACTCTTCATTACATTGGGATATTAATCGAGCTTTATTTAAAGCAAGTTCTTTATATATGACTCTTTTATGGTAAGGTAAGATAAAGTTATTCATTTTAGAAAGCATTTCTATTTCATTTAGAAAATCTTTTTTTAATGATGTTTTAACAAGAGTATCTATATTTTCTTTACTATAACCTTCTACTGTAGGAAATACAGTTAACATATTTCTTGTTGGTAGAGTATGACATCCTAATAATGCATAGTCGCTTTCATATTTAGTAATTGTTCCAATCATTAAGTATTTTATGTAGATAAGATAATTTCTTACATCTTCATCATCAACACTTTCTATATACTCATCAAGCATTGGAATAAAGTTAACTGTTAATTCACTTTGATAAAGCTCTGCATATTTTTGATTTTGTAGGTTTTCTTTTTCATTATAACTATTAATATATTCAAATAACCCAATATTTTCACATGCTTCCCAAAATCTATCATAATGGAAATTTAGCATTGAAGTAAAATAATTGTTAGCTCGAAGTTTTGAAAAAAGAGAATCTTTTCCATCAGTAACATCTGTTAATTCCTCATCAGTTATATTAAATCTTTTTTCTAGTTCTTTATAATTATTTTTATTTAAACCCATATCAAGAAATCTCTTTTTTTCTAATCTTAAAGCTGTAGGTAAAAGATAAAGTATATTATTATATTCTTCACCTTTGTTGTTTTCTTTTTCTAATTCAACTAGTTTAAGATACATTTTAGAAATAACTGTGTTTAATTCTTCCCAAGATTTGATTTTTTCTTCATCTATTTTTTCCATACTAATTCCCCTTGAATTAATATTCTAGCACAAATTTATATAAAGTGTTATAATTATTTTAGAAGATATGGAGGTATATCTATGAAGTATATATCATTTGTTGTTCCATGTTATAATTCGGAAGAGTATATGGAAAAATGTATAGATTCATTACTTATTGGAAAAGATATGGTAGAAATTATTATAATAGATGATGGTTCAACAGATAAAACAGGAAAGATAGCTGATAATTATCAAAAGAAATATCCTAAAATAGTAAAAGTAATTCACCAAAAAAATGGTGGACATGGTGAAGGAATTAATGCTGGTTTAAGAGTAGCTAGTGGTAAATATTTTAAAGTTGTTGACAGTGATGACTGGGTAGATGAGCACGCCTTTAAAGAGTTGCTTAAGAATATTAAAAAAATTGAATCTGATTTAATTGTTATGAATTATACTTATACCTATACAGATGGTAGAAAAGATCAAACTATTAAATTTTCTAATGTATTTAAAGACCGAAAAGAAATTACTTGGGATGAAATGGGAAGATGGGGTGTAACTCAGTATCCATCACTTCACTCAATGATGTATAAGTTAGATGTACTTAAAAAAACTGATATTGATTTACCTAAGCATGTTTTTTACGAAGATAACTTGTTTATTTATTTACCTATGGTAAATACAAAAACTATATATTATATGGATTTAGATTTCTATAGATATTATATTGGTAGACCTGATCAATCTGTTCAAACAGATCAAATTATAAAGAGAAGTTCACATCAAGTACTTGTTTCTAAAACTGTTTGTAATAAATATGATTTAAGAGATATTGAATCAAAGAAATTAAGACGTCTTATGAGAAGAGAATGTGTCTTCTTAATGACAATTGGAACAATATTTTCAAGACTTTCTAAAACTCCAGAAGGAGAAAAACAATATAAAGAATTATGGGCAAGTGTAAAAAAAGAAAATCCTGCACTTTATAAATCAATGGTTCCATTTAGTAAGGCTTTTGGTGTAAGTATGCCAGGTAAGTTTGGTAGATTTATTGCTTTAACAGGATTTAAATTTGCACATAAATTAGTTAAGTTTAATTAAGAGGATATTCCTCTTTTTTTCTTTGTTATGTTATAATACAAAAAAGGTGATGTATATGAAGGAATTATTAGTTCCAGTTGGAAATATGGATTCTTTAATGGTTGCAATTAATGCTGGAGCCGATGCAGTGTATCTTGCTGGGAAAAAGTATGGTGCAAGAGCAAGTGCAGTAAATTTTTCAGATGAAGAAATGGTTCAAGCTATTAAACTATGTCATCTATATGGTGTTAAAATATATGTTACTGTAAATACTTTAATATATGAGTCTGAATTTGCATCAGTTATTAAATATGTTGAGTTTTTATATGTTAATGGAGTAGATGCAATAATAGTTCAAGACTTAGGTTTAATTAATTATTTAAGAAACTATTTACCAGATTTAGAAATACATGCTTCTACACAAGTACATAATACAAATGATAAGACATTAAAGTTATTAAAAAGTCTTGGAGTTAAAAGAGTTGTATTAGCTCGTGAGTTATCAGTTGATGAAATTAATTCATTTACTACTGATATTGAGTTAGAAGCATTTATTCATGGAGCTATATGTGTTTCATATTCAGGAGAGTGTCTATTTTCTAGCTTATTACTTAATAGAAGTGGTAACAGAGGAGAATGTGCACAGATGTGTAGGCTTCCATATGAATTATACTGTGATGAAAAAAAAGTTGAAACCGATGGAAAATATTTAATTTCTCCAAGGGAACTTAGTACATCATCTAACTTTAAAGAAATAATGGAATCAAATATTTATTCGTTAAAGATAGAAGGAAGATTAAAAAGTCCTGAATATGTTGGATGTGTTACTAAACTTTATAGATCATTAATAGATGAATATGAAAGTAGTCATGAATGTCCTGTTAATCCTGAATTATTACATGATATTAAAACTATTTTTAATCGAGATTTTACCGAAGGATTTATACTTAATTCAAATATGAATGATTTAATGAATATAAAAACATCTAATCATCAAGGTTTATATTTAGGTGATGTAATAGATGTATTTAAAAAGTATGTTAAAGTTAAATTAAGTGATGATATAAATCAAGGTGATGGTATAAGGTTTGTTAATACTAATGAAGGGATGATAGTTAATTTTATTTATGATATGCATGAAAACTTAATTAACTCAGCTAAAAAGGGAGATTTTATTTTATTAGATAATAGATTTGGCATAAAAAAAGGGGATATAATAAATAAAACATTTAGTGTTAAAATACGTGATAAATATCTTAACTTAAGTGAAAAGAAAATACCAATTGATATGCATTTTACTGGTAGACTGAATGATTCTTTAAAACTAGTAGTAAGTGATGGGAAGAATGAAGTTACTAAAAGTTATGGAGAGTGTTTAAGCGCGATAAGTAGTCCGATTGATAAAGAAAGAATTCAAAATCAATTAAGTAAACTTGGCAATACTCCTTTTATGATTAGAAAAATATCTATTGATCTAGATGATAACATATTTATTAATATAAAAGATATAAATGAAGTAAGAAGACTTGCAATTGATGAATTAATAGGTTTAAGAGAAAATCAAAATAGAAAGATAATTTCGAATAAATACACTTCAGAATACAAACTTCCATATCGTGATAGTATTAATGTATCAGTTTATGTAAGAAATGAGGATCAATTATTATATCTTTTAGATAAAGTTGATAGAATATATGTAACGGATTCTTATTTATATAATAAGTATAAAAGTAATAAAAAAATAATGTATAGAACTAATAGAATAGGTGATACATTTGCAACTAATTCTTTAGTAACTGAGCTTGGATGCTTAAGCAATGGTGGTATTGGAGATTATTTTTTAAATATTACTAATCATGAGTCGATTAATTTAGTAAGTAAGTATGTAGATATAGTTACTTTATCTTGTGAGCTTGAAGATGATGAAATAGAAAGTATTTTAAAGTTTTACAATAATAAATTAAATGCTGAGGTATTTATATATGGAAGAATAGAATTAATGCTTATGAAATATTGTCCGATTAAGTATTTAACTAATAAAACTAAAGAGATATGTCTACAATGTTTTGGTAAAAAATATTATTTAGTAAGTAATGATAAAAAGTTTCCAATTGTTACAACTATGCCATCTCATACGACAGAAATATTAAATCATGAAGTTACCAATAAAATAGATAAGGTATCATTTTATAAAAGTCTTGGTATAAGAAATTTTCGTATTGAACTATTTGATGAAGATGAAGCTGCAATAGATAAAATACTTAGCTTTTTAAAGGAGCAGTTATGAAAGTAAGATATTTTTTATTAAGTTTATTAATTGTTTTTATTCTTACAGGGTGTAGTAAGGGTGAAGACAATGAAAAGGTTATTAATAAATATGATGCTAATCTAGTTTGTAAAAAACATATGGAAGAAATACATGATGGAGAAATTAATTCATCTGAAAGTGTTATTTATATTTATTATGATGAAAGTAAGTTTGTTAATAAGGCAATTTATCAAAGTATTACTAATTTGGATGATGCTTCTTCTTATGATATTCAAGCTTATGATGATATTAAAGAAATGTATGATAGTATTGATGGATGTGAAGCTCATTATTACAAAACTAAAAATGAACTTGTTTTAGAAATAAAATATAACTATGAAAAACTTGATTTAAATAGTTTTAAAGAAAAATTAGGAAATATTTTAGATGATACTAGTTTATTTGCTAAAGTTAAAGCAATTCCTGTTAAACTGGAAGTGTTTAAAAATATTGAAGTTAATGATTATGAATGTGAGTGATTAGATGGAAATAGTTTATGTTACTGGAAATAAAGGAAAAGTTGAACTCATTAATATGATATATAAAGATATGGATATTAAAATTGTTCAAGAGGATATGGAGACTCCTGAGATTCAACATTTTGATTGTCGTGAAGTTGCTAAATTCAGTGCGGAATTTGCGGCTAATTTTTTAGGGAAACCTGTACTTAAAAATGATTCTGGGTTAGTTATTGAAAGTCTTAATGGATTTCCTGGAGCTTTTGCAAAGTATGCTGAAGAATCTTTAGGAAGTGAAGGATTTATAAAACTACTTGAAGGAAAGAAGAATCGTAAATGCTACTGGGTTGAAGCTTTAGCTTATTGTGAACCTAAAAAAGAAGCAGTAGTTTTTGAATCACGTAGTTATGGAGTTATTGCAGAAAGTCCACGTGGTACTAGAGGATACCCATATGATAAAATATTTATACCTGAAGGGGATACAAGAACTTTTGCAGAAATGACAGAAGAAGAACAACTTAAAACATTTGATACAAAAGCTTATATGGATTTATTAAAATATTTATATAAAAACGAATAAAAAAGAACTATTAAATAATAGTTCTTTTTTCATATAATAGTTTTAAGTTAAGTGTCGAAAAGAAAAGTTTTAGGGGGGAAAGAAATGTTTTTTTAGGTTCTTTTGTAAGAATACTTTCTAACACTTACTTAAAAATGAGTCTCATCTGTATGAGATTAATTAAATAAAATTTCGACATTTAGTCATAAAATAAATTAAAAATAAAAATTAAATAAATTATTATATGTTATAAATACACATTTCTTTAAAAGGGTGCGAGCCATTTTAAATCTAGCACTCATATCCGTAAATATAAGTATGTGTAGCTAGTGAATAATTAATAGCATCCTGCAGATTAATTATTATTGTTTGACGAATGATGTTTATTCTAAGATGTAACTACTTATGAATTATTTCCAAACTAACACTTTTGTGTGTTAAATTCCAAACAACACACAGATATTCAGCAGTTTACTTTATAAACCTAATCGTGAATACAAGTGTTATAATTCTTACTTCGTCTAGGTTAACTATACTATAAATATTACTATTTTGCTTAAAATTAAATTAATTTATTTTTATTGGACGCAAAATTTTACAAAAAAAGAGATTAAAAATCTCTTTTATTATAGAATTTAATAGATAAAATATAAGATATTATAGTAGATATTACTACTAATATACTTAGTGTTAATACACCATTTTTTTGAATAAAGTTTATTATTGCAACAAAATCTATGAAGTCTTTATCAAAGACATTTATATAGACACTAAGAATAGATCCAAGACCTAAAAGAAGCATTACTATACTTAATAATACTAATCTTGATTTTTCACAGCCTACTTTATATATGACAGGATAAAATATTGAATCTACTAATAAACTTGTTCCTTCTAACATAATTAAATATTTTAACATATCTGTATTTAATCCATTATGATTTGGGTTTGCAATAAAGTAGACTAGATAATATATTACTAAACCTACAAAGAAGGAAATTAGTACCATCATAAATGTATAGATGAACCTTGCAGTTATTATTTGTTTTCTTGATAATGGTAGAGATAAAGTATAACTATCTGTATTAAAGAATTCATCTGTTTGAAATGTGTTAATTGTGTTTGTGAGCAATATTAGAGGAAGTGCACATATTGCTAGTAAGTAGTTACCTAATGCAATACTGATTAAAACAGATCCTACAAATATTATAAGTAAATTTTTCCAAGTATTCTTTAAATATAGAAAATCTTTAATTATTAATCCTCGCATATTGTCCCCCTTATATATAGAAGCATGATGCTATCTAATGTTGTAATATTTTTAATATATTTTTCATAACTTTTTTTCATATTCTTTTTATCTATTAGAACTTGATAGTCTAGTCTGTTTTCTTTATATCTGATAATCTCTTTTTTATTAAACTTCTTAAATTCTTCTTTAGTTAATACTAATTCAATGTAAGATTCTTTAATATCTTTTAATGGTTTATCAAATACAAGACTACCATTAGAAATAAATATTACATCATCTGCAATATGTTCAAGATCACTTGTAATGTGAGTTGATAGTAATATTGAATTTTCTTTATTGGATACAAAGTCTTCAAACATATCTAATACTTCACTTCGCATAACGGGATCAAGTCCACTAGTTGGTTCATCTAATATAAGAACACGTGGATGTCTTGCAATACATGTTGCAATTTCAATTTTCTTTTTCATACCAGTAGAGAATTTTTTTATTTCTTTATTTCTTGGTAATTTAAATTCCTTAATATACTTAAAAAATAAACGAGTATCCCATTTTTTATAGATATGCTTCATTATTAAATTAATATCCATTATTGTAAATGTTTCATTAATAAATGAATCATCGAAGACAACTCCAATATCTTCTTTAAGAGAATCTTTAAATTCCGAATCAAATAGTAAAACCTTACCTGAATCTTTTTGCATTACATTTAAAATGCATTTTATAAGTGTTGTTTTACCAGCACCATTTTCACCTATAAGGCCAACTATTTTACCTTTAGGTATTTTTATATTTATGTCTTTTAAAGCAAATTCTTCAAAACTTTTATTTAAATTATTTACTTCTATATTCATGTAATCATCCTTTCTATGTTGTCTATATATATTATAACATAATTTATGCTTGTTATGTTATAATAGGTTTATGAAGATATATTTATTTTATTTGGTTATTATTAATGTTATTTCTTTTATTTTGTATGGTATTGATAAATTAAATGCTAAATTAAATATATTTAGAATACCAGAGAAGGTACTTCTTAATCTATCAATATTTGGTGGAGTATATGGAAGTATTTTAGGTATGTGTTTATTTCATCATAAGACAAGAAAGAAATTATTTATTAGGGTAAATGTATCGTGTTTTATTATTTATACTTTGTTTATAATTTACCTTTGGAGGCATGTATGAAGTTAGAAAATTTTTTAAATAAATATATTATTATTACTAAAAGAGATGGTAAAGAAGTTGAAGGTATACTTATGGATATACTTG
>CAZWST010000052.1:0-11052 GCA_964636965.1 uncultured Muribaculaceae bacterium | reverse complement strand
GGAGGAAAATAATGCATAACTTAGTCTACTTAATTGGAAGATTATGTGAAGATCCTGATATTAAAACATATGAGGATGGTAAAAGCATGTTAACAATTAATTTAGCAGTACAAAGAAGTTATAAAAATGAAAATGGCATTTATGAAACTGACTTTATAAGATGCATCCTTTGGAATGGTATTGCTTCCCATACAAGTGAATACTGTAAAAAAGGAGACCTAGTTGGTGTTAAAGGCCGTATTCAAACAAGAAGTTATGAAAGTAATGATGAAAAGAAGTACATTACAGAAGTTATTGTTGATAAAGTATCTTTTTTAGCTAGTAAAAGAGAAGATGACTCTTTAAAAGATTCTTTAGATGAAGAAGAATAAAAAGTACAATTGACATAAAACCTATCTATATAAGTAAGTTATATATTTTCTCACAAAAGTAAGAATATTATTCTTACTTTTTTCTAATAATTTGGAAAATTTATGCTATAATTATATTGGTGATAATATGGAAATAATAAAAGCTATATTTTTTGGAATAGTTGAAGGAATTACTGAGTGGCTTCCAGTATCTTCAACAGGACATATGATTTTGCTTGATGAATTTATACATTTAGATGTATCTAGTGAATTTTATAAATTATTTGAAGTAGTAATTCAATTAGGTGCAATTCTTGCAGTAGTTTTAATGTATTTTAAAACAATATTTCCTTTTGGATTTGGAAAAACTAAGAATGACACAAAAAATACTTTTAACTTGTGGGGAAAGATACTTGTAGCATGCATACCTGCTGCTATTTTAGGAATCCTTTTTGATGATTGGTTAGATGAACACCTTTATACACCTTTAGTTGTTGCACTTATGTTAATTATTTATGGTGTAATATTTATTGTAATCGAGTCTCGTGGACTTGGCAGTGGAAAAACTGATGATATAAATAAGATTACATATAAACAAGCTTTGGGTGTTGGATGTTTTCAATTACTTTCACTTATACCAGGGACTAGTAGAAGTGGGGCAACTATTATAGGTGGACTTTTAATTGGTCTTAAAAGAAGTGTTGCAGCTGAATTTACTTTCTTCTTAGCAATACCTGTTATGGCTGGTGCTTCCCTTTTAAAATTATTAAAATATGTTTTAGATGTAGGATTTGTCTTTAATTCAATGGAGTTAATCATTTTAGGTGTAGGTTCTTTAGTTGCTTTTTTAGTAAGTTTATTAATTATTAAATTCTTACTTTCTTATATAAGAAAACATGATTTCAAAGTATTTGGATATTATAGAATAATTCTAGGTTTATTAGTTATTTTATATTTTATGTTTATTAAGTAGGTGAAGAAGTGGAAAAGTATAGATTTAGAAGTACTATATATTTAGTATTTCTATTAGTAAGTTTGCTTGTTAATGGACTTCTTTTATATATGTTGATTGATTATCCAGGATATGTAGAATGTAAAAGTGCAGATTCAATCGATTTTAATTTATTGACGGAAGATGCTAACTCTATATACAAACGTGCTTATGGTGTAATTAATGGTGATAATTTTTATATGCCAAGTGAAGTTACTTATCAAGGGAATGAAAAAACAACTTGCTATTTAGTAAATATTTCTTTACTGGAAGATTATTTTACTCGTGATTTATTAAATAAATTTGCCAATAACTTAGAAATTATTGACAATAAAATGTATGATTGTAATGAAGATATATTTAGAAAGTTATTTGTCAGTTTATTTGGGATAACTGATCAAGGAATAAGAGAACTTAAGTACATTTCAGGAAGTGATGATATATTCTTATTTAGTGGAAAACTTCCTCAAAATGAATTTATTGCTGGTGATAAAAGTCCATTATATATAGTATTTAAAAAAGTAGATGGTAAACTTTTAATAGATCATTTTGAATAATGCATTTATGCATTATTTTTTTCTTAATATATTGTATAATATATGTAGTTTGGTGGGATATTTATGAAAATTGTAATTACTGGAGGTTGTAAGGGATTAGGTCTTGAACTAACTACTTACGCAGCTTCTTTAGGACACACAGTTTATGCACTTTATAATAAAAGTATTGATGTAGCTTATGAACTTGAAAAAAAGTATGATAATATCAGAACAATTAAATGCGATATTAAAAATGAAAATGAAGTTGATAATGTTTTATTTAATATTGGAGAATTTGATTGTTTAATTAATAATTCGGGTATCGCGATAGATAATAGTTATAAAGATAAGAGTAAACGTGAGTTCATGAGTGTTTTAGAAACTAACTTAGTTGGAACATTTCTTATGATAAAAAGTGGTATAGATAAACTAAATGAAAATGGAATAATTATTAATATTAGTAGCAATAATGCTTTATATGCATATTCACCTCTTGCTATGGATTATGATGCATCTAAGGCGGGAATTAATATACTTACTAAAGATTTTGCTCTTATAATTGATGAAGAAAAGAGAACTACACGTATAGTTGCAATTTGTCCGGGATGGATTAATACTGATGCTATACTCGAGATGAATCCAGATTATTTGAAAGATGAACTTAAAAAAGTTGGACAGGAGAAATTAATTGATAAAAAGGCTCTTGCTAAGTATTTAATTGATAATATAAGTAATTTTAAAAATGGGGAAATAATTGATTTAAAAAATATGGAGGCTTTAAATGATTAAAGATGAAATAAAAAAGTTAGTAATAGATGCAGAAAATGATTGTTCTAATGTATTTGCAAGTATTGATGATACATGTATGTTTTATAGTGAAAAAGTATTAGAAGCTATGCAAGATGTTGGTTTATCTGAAAGTGATTTTAACGGGTCAACTGGATATGGTTATAACGATATTGGAAGAGATAAGATAGAAAGTATTTACAAGAAGATTTTTAAATCAGAAGATGCAATTGTTAGAAATCAATTTGTTTCAGGCTCTCATGCTTTATCAGTAACTCTTTTTGCACTTTTAAGACCAAATGATACACTTTTATCGATAACTGGATTACCTTATGATACACTTCATGAAGTAATTGGTATAAAAGAAAATCCTTCTTCTTTAGCGTCATTTAAAATAAAATATGATCAAATTGATTTAGTAGATGATGATTTTGATTATGATAGTATTTCTGCTTATTTAGATAAGTTTAGTCCAAAAGTAATTGAAATACAAAGAAGTAAGGGATACTCAACTAGAAAAAGTTTAACTATTGAAAAACTAGAAAAAGTAATTAGTTTAATTAAAAGTAAAAATGAAGATATTATAGTTATGATAGATAATTGCTATTGTGAGTTTGTTGAAAAAGTTAATCCAATTGAAGTTGGTGCTGATGTTTGTGTTGGATCATTAATTAAAAACTTAGGTGGTGGAATTGCACCTAATGGGGCTTATGTAGTTGGTAAAAAGAAATATATTGATTTAGTTGGAGAAAGACTTACACTTCCTGGGGAAGGTAGAGAAGTTGGTCCAACTTTAGGAGTTAATAAACAAATATTACAAGGGTTATTCTTTGCACCATCAGTTGTTGCATCTTCTTTAAAAACAGCTGTCTTAACTGCAAGAGTAATGGAAAATATTGGATATAATATAAGTCCTAAGTTTGATGAACCAAGAGCTGATATTGTTCAAAATGTTCAGTTTGATGATAAAGAATTATTAATAAAGTTTGTTCAAGGAATTCAAGCTGGATCTCCTGTTGATTCTAAGGCTTTACCAATTCCATGGGATATGCCTGGATATGATGATCAAGTTATTATGGCTGCTGGTGCTTTTACTCAAGGATCAAGTATTGAACTTTCTTGTGATGGACCAATAAGAGAGCCATTCATTGCTTATATGCAAGGTGGATTAACTTATGAATATGGTAAGTTAGGATTAATGAAAGCAATAGAATTTTTAAAAACTGAAAAATGATTTTTAAAAAATATACTTTATATTGAGTAGATAAAGTATATTTTTTTTTGTATAATAATGATAATGGAGTTGGTTTTATGAGTAGTAAAATAAAAAGAACTATAATTGTTGTTCTAGTATTTTTACTATCAACAATTATAAGTGTCTTTATACTTTTTCATAGTGATAAGATACTAATTAATTTTAAAATATTAAGCTTAACAAATAATTATACTGAATATAGTTTAGAATTTTCTAAAGTAAAAGCAGCTGATCATTATGTTATTGAAATTCATAATTCTAGTAATAGAAAAGTATTTGAACTATCTACAAAGACAGAAAAGAATACATTTAATTTAACTAATTTAAAATATAATGAAGAATATTCTTTAATGGTTTTTGCTTATGATGAATTAGGAGATTATCGTCCTTGTGAAAAAGAATACATTTTTACCTTTAATGAACCAACATTTGATGATGATTCTAGTATTCTTTTAAATGATAATGATTATAATTTATATGTTGATGGGGATATTAAAGATAAAGATTATTATATCAATGTAAGTGTATCTAATGGGGAAAATCTCTTACATGAAAAACTTAATTCTAATGAAATTAATATAAGTAAAAGTTATTTTGAAGGAAAAGAATGTGAACTAGTTGTTACTTTAACTTGTGGGGATTATTTAGTTGATGAAGTACATTTATTTAATAATATGAATCCAGTAAGTGATATTACAATTAGTAATTTATATAATGATGAAATTGTTCCTTATAATGATTTAACCCTTTCTTATGATGGCGGGGATAATGCACGTGAATATGAGATAAGAGTTATTAAAGATGGTAAAGTAATTAGAAAAAGTAAAACGAAAAAACATGCAGTTGTATTATCAAAAAATCTATTTAGAGTAAGTGAAAACTATTCTATAGAAGTTGTTGCTAGATATGATAATTATGAAAAGAGTAGTGCTGTTTCTATTGTTATGAGTGATTTAATTCAATTAAATCCTGTTTATATTTCAAATAACTGGAAATATGTTAAGAAGGGAACTAAGTTAGTTTTAGCATCTAATGATGAAGATGTAAAAATATACTATACATTAGATGGTAATAGTCCGGATAGTTTTGGACACCTTTATTCTGAACCGATAGAAATAAATGAAAATGTAACTCTTAAAACCATAGCTGTTAAAGAAGGTTATATGGACAGTGTTATTTCAACGTATGATATTAATGTTGGAGAAAAGAAGAATTTAAGTGTTTATTTGAGTCCTTCTAATCAACATGGAAACTTTGGTGTTAAAAGTGTTGGATTTACTAATGAGATGGAAGAGATGAATGATCTATCTAATTATATTCAAGAAAGGTTAGTAGCCTATGGTGTTAAAGTTTATAGAAATAATCCAGCAGGTAATATAAATCTTTGGAATAAAGATTCTAATTATTATGGAGTAGATTTAAAAATCGCGATTCACTCAAATGCTTCAGTTGATCATGACAAGTATGGGATCGAAACTTGGATTGATACTCAAAATAGTCAAACAGTTAGTATTGCCAACAAAATTCAAAATGGCCTTATGAGTATATATCCTTATAAAGACCTTCCTGGAGCTAATAGAGGAGTAAAATATGCTAATGGTGCATTAGGAGAAGCAAATGATGCTTACATTCCTTTTGGTTTACTTGTAGAAGTTGCTCATCATGATAATAAGGAAGATGCAGAGTGGATTATGCAAAATAAAAAGTTAATTGGTTATAATATTGCTGATTCAATATTAAAATATTATCAGATAATAGAATGATTTGTCGAATCGCTTTAAAATAAATAAAAGTTAAAGTATATTTATTTTGGGTGATGAAATGGATAAGGTAAATGAACTATTTGATAGTATGTTAAATAGTTTAGAACAAGCTGTTGAGTCATTAAAAAAACTTCCTAAACGTATGGAAGTTTTTTAGTTACTTAATTATTCCTTAGGAATTCATAATCCACTTTATTATTTCTTTTTTTATCTCATAATATTCTTCTTCTTCAAATTGCATATTAGCTATACAAAATCTTTTATTAGAGATATGTGCACAGAACATACATTCATTTAAAGATCCACAATCTTCAATGAATAAAGAATTACTTATGTTACCTGAACAAGCTACATTATAACTATTTGTGCAATTAGCTGAATCATCTACTCTAATACAAAATGCCGAGTTACCTGTTCTTTGACATGCAAGTAAGTATTCACTATGATGGCAACCATCGGAGAATATTAAATTTTTACATTCATTGGAATCAGTTGAACGATAGACATTTTCAGAGTTATATACAGCATCACTACAGCTTGTATTGATACAATTGAATACTCTTTCAGTTGTACGGTAATTAATTGTGTTCCAAATTGTAAGAATATCGTCTAAACTTTCGATATCTTTTTTTTCTACCATCCAATCTTCTATTTTATATGAATTAGCATTTGTAATATATTTTTTGGGATTAATTGATGCAGCCCAAGTTTCTTCTCCTGTTGTTGTATCTAATACCTTTTGAGGAATTTTTACATCGAAGGCAAATTTATTTAATATTTCATCTAATGTAAAGGGATTCTTACAATCAAATACTCCTGCAAATATTTTTTCAATAGATTTCATTACTTCATTTTCTTTCATTTATTTCACCTCTTATATCTTTTCTACTAGAAGATTGTGCAATTAGTAAATCTTCTAATTTAACATTTGTATTAATAGAAAACTTTTTCTTATTGGTTATTTCAATATCTTCTTTGTCTAATTTTATTGTAGATGATTCTATTTTTACTTTTTTACGTTTAATACTTTTAAAGTCCATAGTGTGTGCTTTAAAAGCAGGAAGTAAAACTCCATTTGAACATATACGTGTAATACAGTCTCGATCATTTAGATTAGAAAGCATATTTTCTCTTGCTTCTAGTGAATCGTTTTGAGCAAGTTTAAATTCTATATTACTTGCTAAAAGATGAGCATCTTTTTTAGCAACTCTAAATAAATAGTAGTTAATTACATTGGAGAATATTGCATTCTTTAATTCATCACTTACTTGATCAAAATATTGTCCAGCTAAGATTAGAGATAAATTATATTTTCTTGCCTCTGATAAGAATCTTTTTAATATTGGATTTTCTACGACTGCTACTTCATCAACAATGAAGATAATATGTTCTTCTATTTCTTTTTCCATGATAATTTGCATGAGATTTTGCATAATCAAACCTGCTATAGTTTTAACGCTTTTATTTCCAATTGAAACACTGTCTAAAGAAAATATTGTAAGGAAATTATCTTTTATAGTTTCTTTTATAGTTTTGCTATTATCTAATTTTTCTGAAAATATTGGTATTAATTCCATTTCATCAAGGAAAGTAATTATAGGTGCGATTGTTTCATTGTAGGATTGAGTTTTTAATGTATTAAAATCAGTTAAGAAAAAGTCGACAACACTTTTTGGTAATTCTTTTTGATGTTTGGTTATAGTAGTAGTACGATATTCAACATCTAATAATAATTTTCTTAAGTTTGCAAATGAAAAATCATTAAGAGATATTAAGACATGTAATGAATGTCTTAACATTCTTTCCATTTTAGGATTATATTGATTATTAAGAATTGACGCAAATAGTTCAAGTAATAATTCATTTGTTGCAATAGGATTAGAAGAATTATTAGAAAAAAGGTTAACATTAGTATCTTTAAAGTCAATTACTTCAGTATTATCAAGTCCTCCTAAATCATCTTCTATAGTAGCATGTGGATCAATAATAACTACACGATACTTAAGTTTATTTTCATTGTTTTTTTGAATATTATCAACAAGTAAACTTATAAACTTTGATTTTCCGCTTCCACTTGATCCAACAACTAAAGAGTGTTTAGAAAAATTGAACTTATTTATATCTAAGTAATAGTCACCTTGTAAATAGGGGAAAGTATCAACACTGAATAAAGCATTTTCTTTATCACTTTTTAATAAATGTAATATTTTACTGATATCCATATATTTAGGTACTTTTTTATAAAAATATCTTGTGTTTTTTTCAAAATCAACACTTAATAGATTCAGTATTGATGGGTAGATAAATTTATGTCTAACAATTTTATTTTTTTCTTCAATATAACTAAAGGTTTTATGAAGAATTCTTTTACTTGTTAAAGGGAATAACTTAATATTTATTTCTTTTAAAGCTTTTCCTTTTCTATCTAATGAATCTATAAGATCAAGTAAGGTTTGAGATGGAGATAAATATTTAAAAAATCCAATGTTATAATTCATATTTTTTGAATATTCAGTTGATTTTAATACACAGTAGTTTAAATCTTTAAAAGATGTTGGAAGCAAAGTTGGTGTATTAACTTTATAATGAATAATATTTTTATCAATTGAAATAGTTAACTCAATAGTTTTAAAATATCCAATATATTTTATTATTGAGTTAATTAGTTTTTCCCATTCATCTATGGAAATATTTTTTTTATTGAAGTATAATTCAGTTTGATATTTTTCCATCACTAAAACCTCTTTTTATGAGTATATCATTTTTTATAAAAAATAAAAAGGAATTATCTTTAAAGTATTCTTATAATAAACTTTTACTTTTTCCCTAATCGTTGACTTTTATATTAAAATAATTTAGAATTATATATATAAGAAGGGTGACGCATATGTATAATGAAAAGTTATTTTTAACTCCTCAAGAAATATTAGATAAGGAATTTAAAGTTGATGCTAAAGGGTATCGACCTCAAGAAGTAGATAAGTTTCTTGATATGGTTATAAGAGATTATACAGAATTTGCTAGTATTATTAAAAAGTTACAAAATGAGAATAAAATGTTGAGTGACGATAATGCTAAGTTAAAGGCAGAATATCGTAAACTTAAGAATATAATTGATTCTGCTAATGAATCTGGTGCTCAAGGTGGTGCTGCCAAGAATAATTTTAATAATGTGGATCTTCTTAAGAGAATTAGCAATTTAGAAAAAGTTGTTTATGGTAAAGAAGAATAATATCTTAGATAAACGCTGCATAGTAATATGTTGAGGAAAGTCCATGCTCGCACAGTCTGTGATGACTGTAGTGTTTGTGCTAGAGGAATAAATAACTCTAGGTAAGTTTTACTTAACGGCTCCGAAATAACCTTAAATGGTTAAATTAGGTATAAAAGTGCCAAAGAGACGAGTTCATTTGGAAACGAATGAAGTGGAACGTGGTAAACCCCGCAAGCGAGAAATCCAAATTTGGTAGGAGAGTCTTTGGAAACGAATGATAAGGGACCAAAGGACACGTAAGTGTAGATAAATGTTTATCACCCTTTATGGGTACAGAACATGGCTTATTAGATATTTTTTCTTTATTTTTTATTTTAGGAGATGATTATTCTGGTAGAAGCGGGTGAAGCTTTAAAAACTACTCGGGAAACATCTGGTGTTTCTATTGAAGAAGCAAGTAAAGATTTAAATATTCCAGTAATTGTTTTAGAGCAAATAGAAGACGGATCAATTGGGGCTTTTGATAATATATATGAACTTAAACAACATATAGTTGATTATGCTAAATATTTAGGAGTTAACACTGAAACTGTTATAAATAAGTTTAATGAATATATGTTTGATTATACTTCAAAGATTCCAATGGATGAAATAGAAAAACAAGTTAGAGAAAAAAACAAAGAAAAAGAAGATGAAGATAGAATATTTTCTCCATATACAAGAATGTATCCAAAGGAAAGAACAATGCCTTATATAATTACAGGTATAGTTGTTCTAATACTAGTAGTACTTGCAATAATATGGAGTGTTAAACAGATTACTATTAATAATAGTAGTACGGATGTAATTGGTTTTTTAAATATAGTGGAGGTATCGTATGAATTTACCAAATAGAATTACAATTGTAAGAATTATTCTTTCAATATTATTATTAGTTTTACTTATATTTCCTTTTGATATGTGTAATGTTATTTTTCCTTCATATCAAGTATTTGGAAGTATAACAGTTAATTTACAATATATTATTGGTGGTATAATTTTTTTAGTAGCTTCTCTTACAGATTTTCTTGATGGTAATATTGCAAGAAAAAATGGTTTAGTTACTGATTTTGGAAAAGTAATGGACGCTATTGCTGATAAAGTATTAGTTAATGGTGTATTAGTAGTTTTAGCTTGTAATGGATTAATAAATGTAGTTATTCCAGTAATTATAATTACGAGAGATATATTTGTTGATTCAATTAAGATGGTTGCGGGAAATAAGGGTAAAGCTGTTGGTGCTAGTATACTTGGAAAACTAAAAACAATTTGTATGATGACTGGTCTTACTTTAGTATTCTTTTATAATATTCCATTTGAACTTTTAAATATAAATGTTGCTGAAGGTCTATTATATGCTGCAACAGTGTTATCAATAATATCAGGTGTTCAGTATTATATTGTTAATAAAGAATTCTTTAAAGAAAAATAACTTCAATGGTGAAGTTATTTTTTTTGAAGTAAAGTTAACTTTAATTGTTAATAATATATATAGAGGAAATAATTTACTTAATAAAAGGAGTATTTATAATCAATTGTACATTTGTTCGAAAAAAGATTGACAAAAGAAATTTAATTTATTAAAATTAATATAGAAATAGGAGAACATTATGAAGAAGATTGAAACAAATACAGAAGATAAAGATAAAGCCTTAGAACAAGTAATGGCTGAAATAGAAAAACAATTTGGTAAGGGAGCTATCATGAAACTTGGTAGTGATGATCATATTGAGATTGAAACAACTCCATCTGGATCACTTGCATTAGATGTTGCATTAGGTGTTGGTGGTTTTCCAAAGGGAAGAATAATAGAAGTTTTTGGACCTGAATCATCAGGTAAAACAACTATTGCATTACAAGCAGTTGCGGAAGTTCAAAAACGTGGTGGAAGAGCAGCATTTATTGATGCTGAGCATGCACTAGACCCTGTTTATGCTAAGAATTTAGGAGTAAAGATTGAAGAGTTACTTTTATCTCAACCTGACACTGGTGAACAAGCATTAGAAATATGCGAAGCTTTAGTAAGAAGTAATGCTGTATCTATTGTTGTAATAGATTCTGTTGCAGCATTAGTACCTCAAGCGGAAATTGAAGGTGAAATGGGAGATTCGCATGTTG
>CAZWST010000051.1:0-11421 GCA_964636965.1 uncultured Muribaculaceae bacterium | reverse complement strand
TCGAATTCTCCTTTTATATTGTATGAAGTTTCCTTCATCTACATACATAATAACAAAAAGTTGATTATTTTTCAAGTTAATTAAGATTCCACAATTGGAATTTTCCAGTTATTTCATTAACATCTTTGGTATCACCATAAATAATCGCACCCATATATTCTAACTGATCATTATTTTTAGAAGAAACTGATGCAACAAGTTCTTCATCTGTTCTTGTATCTAACATGTCTCTAGGATAATCAGCAACTAATAGATTTTTATTTTCTTTAGCTTTGTCAATCGCGACTTTTAATTTACTTGCCTTAACTTTTGTAACAATAAATGGAAATCTACTAATGCCTAAATGATTAATTCCACTTGCATCAGTTAAAACTTCTTTTCCCATAATTTCTTCATCAGAATATTTTCCAATAGACAAAGCTAAATGTCCGATTACATTTAATGCAGTTACAGCATCAACATTTGTTGAAATAATACCAACTATTTTTTTATCTTCATAATTCATATATATTTTACTCCTTCATTTTTAATTTTTAAATGAAAGAGTTAATGAATTTTCGAGCACCTCTATTTTGGCCCATAATTCACCACCATGCATTTTTCTTGGAAATGTTTGCAAAATGAATCACCGCCTTTTCTTTAATTGATTATTAGTATACTATTTTATTATTTATTTGTAAAATTATTATATAAAAAAGTACAAATGTATGATAAAATATTTAAAGAGGTATAATATGGAAGAAGAAATAAAATATTTTACAGTAAGTCAGTATAACCAAGCAATTAAGAATTTTCTTGATTCCAAAGAAGAGTGTAGAAATGTTCACATTAAAGCTGAAATATCAAACTTTAAAGGACACACTAGAGGGCATTTATATTTTACTTTAAAGGATGAAGAATCTCGAATAAACGCTGTAATGTTTTCATCAAGCGCAGTAAATCTTACATTTACACCTAAAGATGGAGATGAAGTACTAGTTGATGGAAGAATTAGTGTTTATGTTCCAAATGGTGGATATCAAGTATATGTAGATGAAATGAAATTAGCTGGAAATGGAGATCTGTTAAAAAAATTCGAAGAGTTAAAGAAAAAATTAATGGATGAAGGTTTATTTGATGAAGCAAAGAAAAAACCAATTCCAAAGTTTCCAAGCAAGATTGGTATAGTAACAGCACCAACTGGAGCAGCTATTCGTGATATCTTATCAACTATAAAAAGAAGATATCCTTTATGTGAAACTATTCTTTTTCCTTCTTTAGTACAAGGAGAGGAAGCTAAGTTTGATGTTGTAAGACAAATTGAAACTGCTCAAAATTATGACTTGGATGTCTTAATTGTTGGAAGAGGTGGAGGATCTATTGAAGACTTATGGGCCTTTAATGAAGAAATAGTCGCTCGTGCAATATATGCATCTAATATTCCAATAATATCTGCAGTTGGACATGAACCAGATGTTACAATCGCAGATTATGTAGCTGACCTCAGAGCACCAACACCAACTGGAGCAGCTGAGATGGCAGTTCCTAATATGGTTGATTTAATAAACTATATAAAACAAATCGAGATACGTTTAAATAAAAATGTAACTAATAAAATAAACTATCTAGGGGATCATTTTAGAAAGTTAAGCTCAAGTTATGTTTTATCAAATCCGCTTGTGTCATTTGAAATAAAAGAACAAAAACTTGATTCACTAATTGATCGAATAACAAAAGAAGTTAATTACAAGCTAGATGTAAGTAAAACAAGATATAAAAACTTAGTTACATCTCGAGTATTAACTAAACCTGAAGAACTATTTATTCCATCAAAAAATAGTTTGGAACTTATAGTGAATAAACTTGAACTTTTAAATCCCTTAAGTGTTCTTAAAAAAGGTTATTCAGTTTTAAAACAGGATAATAAAATAGTAAGATCAGTTAATGAAATAAAAGTAGATGATGAATTAGATATAAAACTAATTGATGGTGAAATAAAAACTAAAGTTAAGGAAGTGAAATGATTATGGCAAAAAAAGAAGAAATAGAAAAGAAATTTGAAGAGTTAATGGATGAACTTGAATTAATTGTTAAAAATCTAGAAGAAGGTAATACAGATTTAGATGAAACAATAAAAAAATATACAGAAGCAATGAAGATTGTAAAAATATGTAATGATAAACTTGCAAATGCAACCGAAGCAGTAAATAAAATTCTAAATGAAAACGGAGAATTAACTGATTTTGAAGTAAATCCAGAATAAAAGCACTTAAGTTAAGTGCTTTTTTTGTATAATTATGTCGAATATGGTCACACTAGTAATAGGTGATAATTATGAAAAAAAGTATAAAAATAGTAATATTACTTCTAGCTTTATTAATGCCAATTGATGTTCTTGCATTTTCGGATTATATTATTCCAGGTGGTGAAAATGTCGGAATAGAAGTTAAATATACAGGAGTTTTAGTTATTGGTTTTTATAAGATTGATGGAAAATTTAATAAAAACGATATCGAGATAGGAGATTACATCACTAAAGTAAATGGAACAAGTGTAAATTCAGTTGATGAATTAGTTACAAATATTGAAAATAGCCAAGTAGATGGAAAAGTAAAATTAACTTTAAAAAGAGATAATTCAGAAAAAGAAATAGATTTTAATTTAATAAAGAAAGATAATATCTATAAAACTGGACTATATATAAAAGATAGTATAACCGGAATAGGGACTCTTACATTCGTCGATCCAGAAACTAAAATATATGGAGCTCTTGGACATGAGATACTTGAAAGTACCACTAATAAATCTGTTGAAGTAAGAACGGGTTATATTTATGAAAGTAAAGTTACAAGTATTGATAGATCAACTAATGGTTCTCCGGGTACTAAAAATGCCAAATTTTTTTACAATAATAAATACGGAGATATTAATAAAAATACCACTTATGGTATATATGGTACCTATAATAAAACACTTGATAAGACTCCTATGAAAGTAGCTTATGCAAATGAAATAAAAACTGGCAAAGCTCGTATTCTTACTGTAACAAATGAAGAAACAGTTAAAGAATATGAAATAAATATTACCAGAATAGATAAAAATTCTAAAATTAAAAATATTCACTTTGAAATAACTGATAAAGAATTACTTGATACATCTGGTGGAATTGTTCAAGGTATGAGTGGTTCTCCAATAATTCAAGATGATAAAATAATAGGTGCGGTAACTCATGTTGTTATCGAAAATGTTAAAAAAGGATACGGAATATTTATTACAACAATGTTAAGTGAAGGAGAAAGGGAAGAATAATACAAATTATTCTTTTTTCTTTTTCTTATCACTCATTTATGATATAATTTAAGTATACTAGGATGTGTATAATATGTTAAGAACTATAACAAAAAAAGATATAGAATTATTAATAGATTTTTATAGCAGACTAAATGATTTAGATGATCATTTTATAAGACAATTATATGATGATTTAGAATATTCTAAATTAATGTATGCAAGTGTAAATAAAGATAAAATAGATTGTCTTTTAATAGTAAATTTAATCAATAATAATTATCATATGGAAAAGTCCCTTTTTAAAGAAGATGAATCTTTAACAAAAGACTTAATCAATTTTGCTATAACTGAACTTAGAAAAGATGGTCGTGGATTAAGTGTTATTTATGATAACTTTCCATATGATGAGAAAGTATCAGAGATCATGCTAGAACAAGGATTTAAATGTAATTATTTGAATATGTTATGGAGTTATGATGGACAACATCAAGAATTAATTAAACCAAATATTTCTTTAAATGATAAATTAGATGATGTAATAATTTATATCTATAAAAGACTTGTTGAAGATATAAAAAGTAATGATGTATATTTAAACACAAATTCACTTATACCAGATATTAGTACTATTAGACTTGAAAATACTAATGTTGCAGTAGTAAGAGATGATGCTGGTAAAGTAGTAGGTACTTTAAGATTTGGAATAGTTTCAAATAATATCTTACTTGATAGTTTATATGCTGATGATGAACTAATTTATAAAGATTTAATTAATTTAGTTAGAAATCTATCTAATAAGGATATTGAAATCAGCATAACTCCAGCAAGAGTAAATATAATAAAACTACTTGAAACTATAGGGTTTAAAACTATTCAAGCAGATTATATCTTAAAATTAAATTAATTCTAAAGGAGAAAATATGAGTAAAAAGGAGAAAAAACAAGAAAACAATTTGTCTTTGCTAATTATTGCAATACTTTTATTATCAATCTTTATTGTTGGTATTGAAGTATTTTCAGTAAATCGTTCTAATCGTGAAAAAGAAAAAAATTTAAGCAAAAGTGCTTATATGGATGAAACAACTACGACAAAGAAAAACGAATTTTATGACACATCTAATTTAATATTTACTCAAATAGATTTAACAAATGAATATAAAATTAAAGATATTTGTCTAAATGGATGCAACTTAAAAATTAAAGAAAGTAATTTAGAGTTTATTTTAAAAAAGAATAATGGAACAGGAGAATATTTACTTGATTTAGTTGATGATTCAAAAGCTATATTTGAAAACAAAAAAATAGGAACATCAGTTGATGAAGCGTCCCTTCTTAATTATGGCAATTTAAAAACATTGAAAATGAAAATAAGAAAAGATGAGTATTACTATGACTATGCCTTATTTATAGATCAAGATAAAAAAATTGATGAAATATCTAGTTTAAATGCTAATGAGATGGAATTTTTAGAAAATGGAATAGTGTATTATTATGATGTTTGCTCTGATACTATTAAAGGTAGTGGGAAAAAGGTTAAAGCTGTAAGAGCGCCTTTCAGTGATAAACCAGCTATAATATCTAGTACAGATGCAACATTTAGTTGGTGCGATTAACTTGTAAAGTTTAAGTTAATAAACTTTAATAATTAACACTTAAATACTTATATATACTATAATATTATTAGAATAGAGGTAATTATAATGAATACAGAAATATTAAAAGCAGGCGGAGTTAATCTAGAAGGTGCCTTAGAAAATCTAGGAGACATGGACATGTATAATGAAATTGCAAATGATTTCTTAACAGAGTCAGAAACACGTATGCCAAATATTAAGTCTTTTTTTGAAGCAGAAGATTTAGTAAATTATGAAATATTAGTACATGCTATGAAAAGTGATTCTAAATATTTAGGATTTACAAAATTAGCAGAACTTTCATATAACCATGAACTAGCAAGTAAAGATAATAACCTTGCTTATGTTAAAGAAAATTATAATGAATTAATGAAAGAAGCAAACAGAATTATAAATTTATTACACCAATACTTGGAGGGATAATATGCAAATAAATGATTTATTTGGTAAGGTACCATCTATAATCAGTAACTTTATCACAAATATATACTGTGTAAGTAAAAGCGATGATATTTTATATAAGCTAAAATATACAGGGTCCTCTCTAAAAATAGTTTCTAAAAGTCCTTATAAAGACTTGTTAGTTTGTTTAGATAATAATAAATCTTTATTTACAGAAATTGAAAATAATCAAACTATTAAAAAAGTAGTTAATGATAAAATGCTTGTATATACAGAAACTATAGAAGACTATAAAATAATTATTCTAAGTAGCCTTGTTACTGAAAGGCATGAATCTGATAATAAATTAACTATACTTATCGCAGATGATTCTCCTGTAATAACTAAATTCTTTACTAAGACATTTGAAAGAGAATTTAATGTAATAGTTGCAAAAAATGGAGAAGAAGCTATTAAACTTATTGAAGATAATTTAGATAATAAATCATTTGTTGGAGCATTTATAGATTTACAAATGCCTATAAAAAATGGGTTTGATGTATTAGAATATTTAAGCAAAGAAAATTTATTTGCAATAGTACCAACATCTGTTATTTCTGGGGAAGATTCACAAAATGGAATTGAAAGAGCTACAAACTATGGTATTGTAGATATGCTCCAAAAACCATTTAATGCTGATGCAGCAAGATCAATAGTTAATAAAACAATTCAACATAGTAAGAATTATATGAATCGATAATCGATTCATTTTTTTCTTTATTATTATAAGTCAAAGTGATATAATAAATATTAAATTTAGAGGTATTAGTTATGGACAGCATAAGATATATTTACACAAGAGCAACTAATGAAATTGAAGGAGTAATTGAAGAAAAAAAAGTAATGTTTGAAGAATTACTATATTTTATTTTTTCATTCTCTATGAAATTTAGTGATTCATCTAAATTATTAGAATTATTATTCTATATATATACATACTATATTGCTATAATAGGTGAGATTAATCGCGAGCATGATATATATTTAGAGACAAAAAGATACTTTCAAGATTTAAGTGATAGTGAAATACTTATTATTAGTAAAAACGAAGACTTATTAAATGAATTTATTCAAATGTTTGATTCTCTTGAGGATATAACTGAAAGAAGAATACTTAAACATTCCAAGATATATGGATTCTATAATGATTTATTAGATGAACCAAGTTTAAGGAATAGTTACTATAAAATTATAAAACATAATGACGAATTAACTGAAGAAAAGAAGAATAGTTATTTATCTTTAATTCCAAGGGGGTAATATGGAATATAATGATTATATTGAGCTTCTAAATCATACTTATTCAAATCTAAAAAACGAAGCAGACTATTATAAGGGCGTATTTGTATATTTAATATTTATGTTAGCATTTACTAATGAGAATGCCGAAGATATTCTAGACATTATATCTGAATATATTAATGATTTAATAGAGGATTCTTCGAAAGAAGAAAAACTAGTTTTCTTAATTGAAAAGAGAAGTGAAGAGATAGTACACATGTATGGACCAATATTTTTTGAAGGCAACCCTGAATATCAGCTATATGAAAATATGCTTAAAAGAATTAGTAACTCCTCCCAAAAAAGAGCAATGGATGCTTACTCAGTAATTTTTACATATCAAAGATTAATTACAAATAGGATATTACTTGAGCAAAAATATAATATGCCAAAAAGGAAAAAGTATTTAACCGAAAGAGAATACAACAGTTATTTTCAAGTATTAAAAAATAAGGATTAAATCCTTATTTTAATTCACTAATATATTTTTTTAGTGTTCTTGCTTCAGGTCCAAATATTATTTTTAGTTGATTATCAATTTCAACAATACCTTTAGCACCTAGTTTTTGTATTCCTTCTTTATCAACTTTAGTAACATCTTTAAGTGTTACTTTGAATCTAGACATATTAGCTTCTGTATCTAATATATTGTCTTTTCCTCCAAGGTAGCCAACTAATTTGTTAACTTCTAAGTTGAAATTCTTATGATGTAATTTAACAATAACTAAAGATATGATAATTAATATTACTGCAATAATTAAATACTGCACTAAATGTGATAATTCCATCTTTTCTTCACCATAATTATGATACCATAAGACTATAAGTCTTGTAAATACATTGACTAAGGTTTTAAATAAAATTATAATATAGGAAAGGAATGATTATATGAAAAAAATAATTTTAAGATTTTTAGCATTTGCATTAGATTTAGGATTAGCATCTCTTATTATTTATGGCGTAACTATGTTAGATTTTGTAAATCCTAAAAATGATGAATTAAATAGAATGTATGTATCTTATTATAAAGAGAATAATAAGTACAAAGATTTAATTGGAACTAATGATGATGACGGAGATGTAGCACTTTATTTTAATGATGAAATACTTTCAAGTGCTGAAGAAGATGAAATTAAATCTTTATATAATGAATATTATGAATGCTTTAAAGATATTAAAATAGGTGAAAAAGCAACAACTGGTGATATTGAAAAAGTAAAAGACAATATTAAGAATAAAAATATGGAACTTATGAATGCAAGAGTAATAGAAATAAATAAAAGCAAGAGTATAGAAGTAATTGTTAGCTTAGTTGTTTATATCTTATACTTTGGTGTTTTACAATATTTCATGAAGGGTGAAACACCATTTAAAAAGTTATTCCGTATTAAAGTAGTTGATGCAACTGATTCAAAAAAGAAAGTATCTTTAATCAGATATGTAGTACGTGGAATATTAATAACTGAAATTATTATATCTTTAACTGATTTAGTATTATTATTTAAGTTATCAAGTGATGCTTATATAAATGTTAACTACTGGATAACTCAAATTAAATATATCTATGAAATGGCATTTTTAGTAACTATGGTTATTAGAGATGATAATAGAAGTATTCATGATTTAATTCTTAATACAAGAGTAATAAGATACGGAAAAGATGGTCATGAAATAATTGAACAACTATTCAGTGATGATAATGAAGAACATACTGATAAAACTAATTAAGTTATATAAAGTAACACCACTAAGTTGCCATAATAATTGTAAATTTATCCCAAGTTGTTCTGACTATGCAATTGAGGCATTAAATAATTATGGTTTTTTTAAAGGAAGTTTTTTAGCAATAAAAAGAATACTAAGATGTAATCCTCATAATAAAGGAGGATTTGATCCAGTACCAATTAAACACGATTAAGTCGTGTTTTTTTGTAACTAAAAATGTAGTAAATCATAAGATATAGTGAGTATATATGAAAGGGTGAATAAATATGAATAATGAAACTTGTAATAATGAATGCTCAAATAGTATTGCAGATATTTTAAAAGTAATCCTTATATTACAACAAAATGCTTGTCCTGAATCATGCCTTGATTCATGCGATAGACCTATGTTAGGTGGCGGACCAAATTGTTTAATATGTAATACAAGACCAGTTATGTTATATACTTGTTGTGGAAATGGTGTTCCATGGACAATGCCAATATGTAAAGATTTAACTAATACTTGTTCTAATCCTCAAGAAAGTAATGGAAATACATCATGTGAATGCTCTAATGTCTTTAGAGTTGAAAAACTAGATGGATGTGCAGCAACATTTAGAGTACTTGCACCAAATCCTGACAATTCTTGTTGTAATTCTCAACCTTATATTGGTACTAATAGTTTCTTTACAATGGATTTATCTTGCTGCTGTGTTATCAGATGTTTAAATGATACATTCGTTGAATGTGTCTAATAAAAAAGTGCTATAGATTTCTATAGCATTTTTTTTATTTGTTTAAAAGTAATTTGCAAATTTATAGGTAAAAAGTATATAGAAGTATAAGAAAGTACTTCTTAGAAAGGAGAAAATATGCAAAAAAAGCAAGTATTTGTAAATCCATTAATTGACATAGTATTCAAAACCCTTTGGCTTAGAGCAGATAATGATTTAAAAGATTATTTTGATCGTCTCTTAAAGTATGTCTTAAGAAGAGATTTTAGTGAGTATTCAATTGGACCAAACGAAACAGGTGTTACGAATATTAAAAACATTGCTAATAAGGTTGATATCTTACTTGTATGTGGTGATGAAAAAGTTGATATTGAAATGAATAATACTCGTGAAAAAAATGGAATAAAAGCAATTGAGCAAGTTGTGAATAAGAGTTTAGTCTATCTTTCTTACTATATCACAACATATTATGATAATGATGCTCTAGAAGACCATTACAAAAGACCAATAAAAATTGATCAAATTAATTTAAATACTTTTCATTGTCCACAAGGTTATCAATTGGAAAGATTAGATTATAAATTTACGGACATAACTAATTCAATCTCAAAAGAAGGCATAGAATATCATCACATCTATCTTCCAAGATTCTATGAAATATGGTATAGTAGTAAAGAAGTAAGTGATATATATAAAGATTTTGCTATGTTAATGTGCAAATCTTATGAAGAGATGGAACAAATTGCTGGTACAGATAAAGGAAGATTAGCAGTTATAAAAATGTTAAAGAAGTTAGGAAGCGATGATAAATTTATGGATATTCTTAATAGAAGAGAAGCTGAAATGAATATATTTGCAGAAGCTAGTAAAGAAGAAACTAAAACTGAAATGATCTTAAGATTAAAAGACAAAGTAAGCCTAGAAGATTTAGCAGCTGCAGCTTCTATGACAGTAGAAGAAGTAAAGTCTATTATTGAATCATCAAAAGAATAAAAAAGTGCTATAGATTTCTATAGCATTTTTTTTGCTTAATTTAATATTATTAATTATGAAGATTTTATTAATCAAGCTTATCTTAATACTTTTAATAAGTTATAATATATTTATGATGTTAATATGTTTAAATTATTTAAGTATAGGGTATAATTTTTTAGAATATGTTTATTTTATTAAATGGTATGCAGTGTTATTTTTTATAAGTGGTTATATACTTATTCGATTATAAAGGAGAGACTATGCAATATTATTATGATATAAACTTAAATTTTGATGATTATTATATAAACTATTATGAATGGGAATGCAAAGAACACTTCAATAGACTACCAATATATAAAGTAGAAAGTATTGAAGTATTTCTAGATAATATTATAAAAATAAATACAGAATATAAAAATATTTTAGTATCTGATGGAATAACTTCTTTGGGTTTAGAAATAATTGATAATAAAGTTATATATATTTCTAGTGTTCCTTATGAAGATGAATTTAAAATAAATAAACTAGTTATAGATACGGATAATTATTTAGATTATGAAATATTAGAAAAAAAGAAATTTATCGTGCAAAATAGAATAGAAAAAGTTAAATTAAAATTACTTGCACTTTTAAAAACTAATAATATTGATCTTATAAAATTTATTTATTATGAAATAACTGGTGAAATATCTAATGACTATAAAAAGATGTCTAAATATCTAACAAATGACATAAAGAATAATTTTTCTAATCAATACTATCAATTATATGATATGATTATGATAGGTGATTAAGATGTTTATTTATATTCTATTATTTATTATTTTTATATTACTTATCGGGCTAAGTTTATATGTAATAGTTATTTATAATAAAATGAAGACTTATAAAAATGAAGTAGATAAATTATGGAATACATTAAGACTAGCAATTGAAAGCCAATTTAAATTTATTAAAGCTAACTTTGATTCAATTAATAATGTCGATAAAGTTTATCTAAAGAATTTAATAGATAAATATATGATACTTGCCTTTACTGCTGAAATAATGAATTCTTATATTGATTTAGAGTTAACTATAGATAAAATAGATGATGCTAATATAAAGAGTCACTTTTTAGAAAAAGATAAGGAAATAGAAAAAATAAAAGTAGAATATAACAATGTCTTATTAAGGTATAATAATATTATCAATATGATACCAAATAAAATAGTAGCTAATATATTTCATTTTACTGAAGGAACTTGGTTTAGAAGTAAATAAAGAATCTAGAAAACTAGATTCTTTTTTTTGCTAAATTTAATACCAAATATCAGCAAATAAATGAGCATATATATTGTAAAAATAAGCTAAATTTGGTATCATTAAAGTAAGGTGAG
>CAZWST010000050.1:0-11834 GCA_964636965.1 uncultured Muribaculaceae bacterium | reverse complement strand
CAAATCCTTCTTCATTACTTTTTAAATTTGGAGAAAAACCACCTTCATCTCCAACACCTGTTGCATAACCTTTTTCATTTAATACCTTCTTAAGAGAATGAAATACTTCTGCACCTATTCTAACTCTTTCATGCATAGTTTCGGCTTCTGGAATAATCATAAACTCTTGAAAGTCGACATTATTATCAGCATGAGCACCACCATTAATAATATTAATCATTGGTCTTGGTGTAATTGAACCATTTCCAATATACTGAAATAATTCTTTTCCAGCATTTTTAGCAGCAGCTTTTAATACGGCCATTGAAACACCTAAAATAGCATTAGCCCCTAACTTTGATTTATTAGGTGTTCCATCAAGTTCAATCATTTTATAGTCTATATCTTTTTGATTCTCTGCATCCATTCCGATTATGGCATTTCTTATAATTGTATTAACATTATTAACTGCAGTAAGTACACCTTTACCATTATAACGTTTTCCTCCATCACGAAGTTCAATTGCTTCTCTTTCTCCAGTTGATGCTCCACTTGGGACTGAAGCACGTCCAATTATTCCATTTTCTAATATACAATCAACTTCTACAGTTGGATTTCCTCTAGAATCTAATATTTCTCTTGCTTTTATATCTTTAATTTTCATATATAGCCTCCTAATATAATTATAACATTTATTTATTATGTAAAAGATTATTTAATGTATTCTTTACATATAAAAAGTTTGGTTTAACCAAACTTATTTATACTGTTTAACAGTATTTTTATAATATTCTTTTAATTCAGTATCTAAGATATTTAAATTAGCATCTTCTCTTAACTTAATAAAAGCTTGATAATATAATTTATTATCACTTTTTTGTTTATTCTTAACAATTAAAGAACGGATATTATCTTTAATATCATCAAATGATGCTTTTTCGCTTTCTGATACTACATAAATAAGAACATTACCATAACTATCATCACTAAATACACCAGAGTCACTACCTTTTTTAGTACTTGCTATATGGTTTATTATATTTTGTGTAAAATTCTCCGTATCATCATATTTAGCTTCTTTATATTCATACGAGTTAACATTAGTATATTTATCTCTAATAGTATTAAAGCTCTTATTGGATTTTAAATCATTCTGTATACTTTCTAAATCTTTTTTATTATCTTCAACTGTTGAAAATAAATAAATTGACTTATTGCCAAAGACACTTTCATTGTAATACTTTTTTAAATCTTTATCAGTTACTAAAGAAGATACATATTCATCATAAAATTTTTGATAATAATATTCATTTTTTAATTGGTTTAAAAATTTTTCTTCAGAACTAAAACCATTTGCTTCTAAGAATTGTTCTTTAGTATATCCATAATATTCTTGATAAGTTTTAAAAATTGTATCACTTTGCTCCTCTTGATATTTTTTAGCCATTTCTTCTTCATTTGGATATTTATCCATAAGAATTGCTAAATCAACCATTCTAAATAAAGCTTCATTACCATTTTCTTCTTTTAAAACTTTATATAAATCATCGGCACTAAATTTATGATTATCAATTTCAACAATTACTTCTTCACCATTTGCAAGTTTACCAATTCTTTTTGGAAAGAAAGGTATCATAACTAATGCACCTAAACAAAAACATACTACACCTGTAATAATTAAATTTTCATTCTTACTTAAAAATTTCTTAATAGATTTTTTCATAACCATCCTCCTAATAATAATTATAAATTAGTTTTATGTTTTTTTAAAGAAAAAGAGATAATTAATCTCTATTCTATCGGACAAGTAGTCTCAGATAATTCCTTAACCTTATCTTTGTATTCGTCGAGTTTTTCATCTAAATAACTAAAATAATTAGTAGTAATTATTTTATTACTTAAAGAAACATGTTCATCTATTTCATCATTTATACTCTTTATTTCATCTTTCGTATATTCTTTAGATGAATAATATTTTATTTTCATCTTTGATGCATCATAGAAAGCATCTTCATTTTTCCAAGAGCCATCAGCAAATACTGTAAGTGATTTATAATCACTACTAAAATAATCTACTCCTAAATAAAGACGAGGATCATAATCTAGATTAAACAAATTAGCAAGTGTTGGAAGTAAATTTAAATATGATGTATAACCACTATAGGTATAGGGTGACAATTTATTATTATAGATTACTAAAGGAACTCTTTCTGCATTCATATCTTCATCTGTATCATAATCAAGTACCTTATTTAAATTTTTCGTACTTATACCATATGGATAATGGTCTCCATACATAACTATAACAGTATCATCAAGTATACCTCTTTTTTCTAATCCTTCAAGCAATACTCCTAAACCATTATCAAGTATTTTCAACTTTGACATATATCTTCTAACATCACTTGGGTATCCAGTATTCTTAGTCATATCATAATATTTATCTCCTTGAATAGATGATACTCCATAAGGTTGATGAGAAGAAACTGTTGTTAACCAAGACATGAAGTTTTCCCCATTCTCTATTTTTTTATCTAATATATTAAGATATGAAGACATAAATTCATCATCATTACTCCAATTAATATATTCATTTGAATATTTAATTCCTAAAGCTTCAACACCAAAGTATTCTTTACTTCCCATATTCTTATGGATTGTCTTTCTTGGATAATATGCTTCTGTATAATTATGACTAGAGAATGTTACATAATTATTCTTAGTATTATTATTAAACAAATTAAATAAACTTTCTGAATAAGTGTTTTCTTTATATTTACTAGCTGTACATGTGTTATATATTGAATAAAGTGAAGTCATACCACTAAATTCATTATTCATCGTGGCACATGAATTTCTTGGAGAGTAATTATTTTCAAAGTACCACCCTTCACTTAACATCTTATAAAAGTTTGGATAATATTCTTTATTAATAAAAATATCATTTACAGATTCCATCATTATAACAATTAAATTCTTACCTTCAAATAAACCAGTATAATCATTTCTATCAGTACTTCTATTATTAATTAAATATTTATTTATATAATTAAGTTCATCGTTTTCTTCATCACTAATAAGTAAATTCCACGCATCATCATTAAACACTCTTGAGTTTTCATTTAGTTTTTTCTTTTCATCTTGTTTAACTTCATATTCTTCTTTAATAGTTACAGGCTTTATTATTGATTTAACATCTAAAATGAAAAAACCTAAATTACCAAATTGATCGATTGTAATAGTTGGATTACTAGCAGTTAAAAAAAGTTCTTTATTAGATACAGATTGATAACCATTTTGAAATATAGGTAATGTAATAGATAAATAATAACAAAAACCAACTATTATTAATATTAACAAAGTATAAAGAATACCCAACCTTGTCTTAATATTATTTAAAATAACATCAATTTTTTTATCTAGAAATATATAATATAAGATAAGTAAAATAAAAGGAATAAAGATAAGGGCAAATAATGGCTTAAAACTCATGAAAAAATCTTTAACATAAGAAGTTACTGCACCAAACTGACTAGAAGTTTTAAAACTCATATATACTCCTAAAAAGTTATTAAAACCAATTTGCAAGAAAGAATATATACTAAAAAGAAATACTAATACCATATTAATGTATTTGCTAATACTTCTTTTTTTAAATAAACTTTCTATAGAACTTATCACGATTGATATAAATATTATACCGAAAAGTATACGTAATAGTTGAAAACCAAATAAGGAAAAAGACTCAATTAATCTTAAAACTATCTCAATTAAAAAAAATGAACAAGTTAATATTATTGAATTATAGATAATATCCTTCTTAACTAACTTCATCATTATTACTACACTCCTAACAGTGACTTATAATAACACAAAGTCTAATTTAAGAAAATAGTTTATTTAAAATTTCTTGAAAATTTCACAAAAAAAAATTAATAAAAAGTTAATTATTGCTATCAAAATTTATATTATACCTAGGTAAAAAATCCATTGAGTCATTAGTTTGATTATTATCCTCACCAACAATAGCTGAATAAATAGACGTAATAATTATTATAACTGAAAGTATCATATTAAATATAAAACCACTTAAACCAGCAATACCACAATACTTAGAATTCTTTTCATTTTTGTCTTTATCTGTAATAAATAATATTAAACCTAAAATTGGAGAAAAAAACGAAGAGACTAAAAAAACAGGATTTACCTTACCATAGTTTTTTTGAATATCTTTTATTTTTATATTAGTTGGTTTCCCACAAAATGAGCAATATTTTGCATCATCATTTAATTTATTACCACAGTACTTACAAAACATAGAAAATCTCCTATCATTAATCTAATAATAACATAGATTTAGTATTATAAAAATAACAACATAAAGTATTTACGTTATAATTAGCACTTTAAAAAATGCGAATTATTTGGTATTATACTTATATAGAATAAAGAGTGATGGATATGTTTGGAAAAATTTTAAAATTAACAGGAAACAGAATAATTGTTGAAAATACCTCGGGTTTAGCTGATACTAATTATATCGGTTATCATGTAGTATTTGCTGAAAAGGAACATAAAATTGTTGGTGAAATTATTGCAATAGATTCTAAAATCATTGAAATTCAGTTAATAGGTGAAATTAGTGCAGATGGAACATTCTCAAATGGTGTACTAAAAAAGCCAAGTGTTAATACCATTGCAAGAATAATATATAAATCTGAACTTGAAGCTATCTTAGGAAATCAAAACTATCTAGATAGAAAAAATCTATTATTTGGTTCATCCCCTATTTATAAAGATTATGTCGTTACAAGTGATATTTCAGGTTTCTTTGCAAATCACTTTGCTATATTAGGTAACTCTGGTGCTGGTAAATCATGTGGTGTTGCAAGAATCTTACAAAATATATTTTATACATCTACAAACGATATTCCATCTTCTGCTCATATATGTTTATTTGATGTATATGGTGAATATTATAATACTTTTGATGAAATGAATAACTTTCCGAAATTACATTTTAAAAAATATACAACTCAATTAGAGTTTGGTAATGCTGAACTTCTAACAATACCAGCCTACCTACTTGGTGTAGATGATTTAGCTATTTTACTAGGTGCTACTGATCCAGGTCAAATTCCAGTACTTCAAAAAACAATCGACTTAGTTAAAATATTTACATCACAAGATCCTAAAGCCGAAAGCTATAAAAATAATATTATTGCAAACTGTGTACTTGAAATACTTTCAAGTGGTAAAACATCAAGTATCATAAGAGACCAAATAATATCTGTATTATCATCATATAATACACCTTCGCTAAATTTGGATACTCAAATAAGTCAACCTGGATATGTTAGAACAATAAGACAATGTTTAAATATTGACGATCAAGGAAAAATAAACGCGATTAATTTAGTTGTTAGTTTCTTCCAAGCTTATGCAAAAGTTGATATAGATCAAATAAAATTAGAAACAGAAAATCCATATACAATGAATGATTTATACTATGCTTTGGAATTTGCTCTTATAAATGAAGGATCTCTTGTAAGTGAAGCTGTATTTGATAGAAACAATGTCTTAAAATCTCGTCTAGCATCAATAATAAACTCAGAAAAAATTAATTACTTTGGCTATACCCAATATCTATCAAAAAATGATTTCGTAGAAGAATTCTTCTTAACTGGACCGAATGGAGACCCAGTTCAATTAGTTGATGTTAATCTTTCATTTATTGAAGATAAATTTGCTAAAAGCTTAGTTAAAATATTTACAAAACTATTCTTTGATTATACAACATCTCTTGAAGCTCGTGGATCTTTCCCAATACACGTACTATTAGAAGAAGCACATAGATATGTTCAAAATGACACAGATACTCATGTAATCGGATATAATATATTTGATAGAATCACTAAAGAAGGTCGTAAATATGGTATGATTTTAGGCTTCATCACTCAAAGACCTAATGAATTATCCAAAACTGCACTTTCTCAATGTTCTAACTTCGTTGTATTTAGATTATTCTATCCAGATGATCTAGAAATAGTTAAAGGAATATCATCAAACGTAACTGATGATACAATAGAAAAAATTAAAACCTTACATCCAGGAATGGGACTTGTATTTGGTACAGCTTTTAAGATTCCATTACTTGTTAAATTTTCTCTTCCTAACCCACTTCCAATTTCAACAAGTTTAAGAATAGATGATATATGGTTTAGATAGATTAGAGGTTTCCTCTTTTCTTTTTTATGGTATAATTAATAAAAATAAAGGAGTATATTATGAAAAAATTAATTAAAGAGCATAGTCCATATCTATTGTTTTTATGTTTAGCAGAAATTATTATAACTATAGTGTCAATTGAAGCTTTTGTTTATTCCGATTCCCTAACCTACAGTGACTCCCTAATCTACACTGCTATCGGGATAGAATCTTTACTTGAAAGTCTTTATTCATCAACATTCTGGGCATTCATTTTATTTACTTTAGGATTTATTACCATTACTTCAATTACTTCAATTTTATTTAAAAAAATAGAATTCTTATTTATGAGTATTTTAGGATGGGTCCTAATGCTTTTACTTGCAATTAATATAGGTAACCCAATAAAAGATATATTATTTGTTATACTTTTATTTATACCAATAATTCTAATTAATATTATAGCTTATAAAACTGAAAAGCAAAGGCTAGAAAAAGGAAATAAAACTACAAAATCAAGAAAATAAAAGAAGCATCCAAATGGATGCTTTTATTACACTGATTAAGTTTCAAAGAATTGTAAAATTACGGTTTTTAGTTCACTTGTTGATAATTCATTAACATCATCTATCAACACATTATCGATAATAATAGCAGGGTTTCTTTTTATATTAAACTTTACCTCATCATTTACTATTTCTATAGAGGCATTAGGTAAAGTTCTTATAATATTATTTAATCTTTCTTGAATATTTTTATTATTTCCTACTATCTTTATTTTCATATATCACTTCCTTTACTGATTACATTATATCTTTCATTTGTGAATTTATAATGAACATTAGGTGAAATTTTGCACTTTTATTTTTCACAAAACTTTTATATAATAAAATACTAAAGGAGAAACTTATGGACTCATATAGAACAGAAGATTATCAAGCATATATTAGTTTTATTAATCATCAAAAACCAAAGGAATCTGAAGATAAAAAATATTATAAAGGAGACATGCATATTCATTCAGAATACTCCTATGACTCAAATCTAACATTAGAAACTATTATAAGTGCAGCTGAAAAAGAAAAAATAAGTTATGTCGGTATAGCAGATCACATTGACTTTGGCAATGAGGCAGTAGTATATGTTGCTGATAAAATAAAAAGAAGAAATGAAGAGATAGATAAGCTCCAAGAAACAACAAATGTAAAAATACTTAAAGGTGTTGAAGTAGGAGAACCACATCTTTACTTAAGTGAACTTGAATATTTAAAAAAATTAGTCGATTTAGATTATACCATTGGTAGTATTCATTATATTAAAGGCATATCATTAGGTAGACAAAAGAGAATAGATGATTTAGTTAATAGATACTATCAAGAAGTACTTTTAATGGTTGAAAATGCACCAATCGATATAGTTGGTCACATAGACTATATAAAACGTTACATTGCAAGATATAAATTAGACACCGATCTTATCTATCAAATACTTGATAGTATTCGTCTATCACAAATTGCTTTAGAAGTTAATACAAGTGGAATCAGAAGATGTGGAAGCACCTTCCCAGAATTAAAAATACTTGAATACTATGCCAAAATAAAAGGTAATAAAATAACTTACGGAAGTGATGCACACGAAGAAAGTGAATTATTTGATAAAATTAAAGAGATAAGTAAAGAACAAAAAATATATAAACTATCCCAAGGTGTAATTATTAATCATAAATTTAAACAAATATAAAAAGAAGTAAATTACTTCTTTTTGCTTTTTAAAGTATTAACATCTATTTTTACTTTCTTGCCTTTTTTCTTTACTAAAATATGCATTGGGATATATAGTAAATTATAAGTTATTATAAATATTAAACAGATGTAAATCCCTTATTATTATTAATTGCATCTAAACAACCAGTTTGACCATCTATACCACATAGACTAGATTCTAAAGATGAATAATACAACTTAAACCAAACTGCTATAAATATTATTACTAAACCAACAACAATCTGATATTCTAATTCAAACTTAAATAGATGATTTAAAACATACGCGATATAATATACCAAGAATATATTAGCAGAAACTAAAATTATTATTAAAAGTGCATTAAACACTAGATTATCACTAATGAAATTAACTAGCATAAGTTTTGAATATATTATGTAAGATGCATAAGCAAGAATAGGTATAAATACTAATTCATACATCAAAGCATATAAGAGATTATTAACCTTTTTATTCCATTTTTTCATGCCATCACCTAACTTTTTTACCGCATTCACCGCAGTATAAGTCACTGCTTCCAACTTTACTTCCACATTCACTGCAGAAATGAATCTCGTCTTTATATACTTTCTTAACTGCTTTTTTAACAATAATTTTTTTATCCAAATCATGTTGATATCTATAAATCATAACAGACGCAATAATTATTAAGACAAGGGATGTTATAAGTAAATAAATGGAGGCAGGTATCTTATCAAAAGTATTTAATAATTTAATCAAATAAAGAATACTAAAGATGAATCCAATTGTATACGAAGACTTATATCCATCATTCTTAAGTGAAATAAGCACAATAACTAAAGAGGATATAAGTGCAAATATCGTTGTAATAAAATCACTTATTTCAAATAAAAGTGATAAAAACACTAAACCAAATAGAATACCAGAGAAGATGTTTTTAGACTTCACACTATTATCAAAAAGTATTTCAATCGCGATACCAGATAACAAAAACATCATAAGGTAAGATAAAACCAAATAAACATCATAATTTTTGATACTCAATGATAAAAAATAATCTACTATAAATATAAGTACAAATATAGATCCACTAAAGCATACTTTATTATTTCTTTTAATAAAAGTAATAAAACCTAAAACTATAATAATAAATAATACTTCAAGAAGTGAATTAGTTGAATTCATAATAGTTAGGATTATTAAAAATGCATAATGGAAAACATTCGAGATTACATCGTCTTTTTTACTATTAAACAACAAATATACAATAAATAATGATAAACTAGATACTATATTAATAATCATAGACTTATCCATAAAACATGTTGCAATGAATAAAGAGACAACTAATGTAATACCTGTTGCAATCCTAAAACTACCCTTATTAAATAACTTATATGTTAAAGCAAATAGAATTGCTTGTACACTAAATGCAAGTGGTACAAAAGAATCATCTGGCATTAATCTAATTATATAATATGTTATAAACATAATCTTAAACGGTAGAATATAATTCTCACAGTCGTTATTATGTATAAAAAATATATTAACTATAGAAGTAATAAGTATAAATGCTATTACTACTAAATAAACTATCGGATTAAAATCAGCAAAAATCATTAAAGAGGCTAAACAAATTAAGCTTCCAATCTTATATATTACTTTAACTTTCTCATCATCAATTATTCTAAATACAGATAAAACTAAATCTATAGTTAAAACAACAAATACAGGAATCATTAAAGATAGTCCTTTATCTAAAGCATCAAGTAAAACATTTGAGTAAATTAAGACAATACCTGCTAAAACAAGAGAAGAAAGTAATTCATATTCAAAGTTTTTATTTAAAGACAATACTCTAAATAAAGATATTATATTTACTAAAAACAATATACTAGTAAGTAAAATATTATTATCATAAGCAAACACGCTTAAACCAGCTGTAACTATTAAAGCAATACTACTAAATTCATATAATAATTTATGTTTATTAAATAAATTAAGTATAAATAAAATAACATTTATAATAAGAATTAAAGCATAATAATCTACTTTAAAATATACAAGTAATGAAATAATCATACCAATAGATGCCAAATAAGCTAAATGTATAAACTTATAATTCTTATAAATAACAATAGTTAAAATAGCTAAAACACCTATTAAAATAAATATTGATGCAAAGAATATTAGAGCCCCTTCTCCAGAAAAACTAAAGAATTTCCCAAATACTTCATGAGCACCTAGTATAATAAAAGAATTAAGTATACCAAATGATGCTAAAGCATATGCAACCTTACTACTTATATCAACTTTCAAAACACTTTTAAATAAATAAGACAAAGTATAAGATAAAACTGCAATTATAAAAATAATTAAAGATTTAATTATACCACTTTCTATTAATGCATTATCAGCAAGTGAATAACCAGCAATTTGTAAAATAATAATTCCTAAACTTAAAAGGTAATCTAAACTATTTAATTTTTTCATATCATCACCTTACAATAATTATATAACAAAGAAATAAAAAAAGAAATAAATTAAATTATTTCTCTTCTTTCTTATTCTCTTTTTTTTCTTTCTCTTTAAAAGGTAATTCAATTGCCTCATGTTCATCAATTGTTTTAATAACTATTAATGTTTCAATTAACTCAATTACTGATCCTATTATAAAGATAATACCTATAATTCGCAAGAATAAAGCTGCTGAATGAAAAGGATTAGCTAATAATAATATGGCAAGTAATATTCCAACAATTCCAACAATTAAATTATAGAACCACTTATCACTTATATCTTTAATATTAAAAGCAAATTGAAGTTTGAATAAAGATTTAATTAATATTGCAATACCAATTAGTATAGTAACAAAATTAGCTAACGACTCTAAATTAACAAATAAGAATATTCCAATACTTGATAAAAGTATTCCAAGTATTAATGATAAACTCATCATCTTTTCTTCTCTACTTTGTTTAAAATAATCAACTAATTGAAGTACACCAATAAGCAAAAATAATATGGCAATAATTCCAGTTATTACTTTAATTGAACCTTCTGGTGAATAAGCAAGGACAATACCTAAAATTAATGTTACTATTGTACTAAATAGCATATTCTTTTCACATCTTTTAGCAAAATCTAAAATCATTTTATCACTTCCTACTTTAATTATAAAAAACATTTATATTATTTACAAGATTAATTATAAATCTATTTCAGCACCAGCAGTCACAATAAGTCTTGATTTATGAATAAATCTATTAGCTGCATCTATATCAAATAGTTCCATAGGTTTCATATGTATTGGTATGGTATGACGAGCATTAATATAATCAGCGCAAATAGATGCTTCATCTGCATCCATGTTATATATACCATCAATTGGTAAAAGAGCATAATCTATATTATAGTTAGGTAGCTTATTTTTCATATTCTCAGTTAAAGAAGTATCACCTGATGCATAAATAGTTAATCCATCAAACCTTAATACATAACCAACACAAGAAGATTTATCATGATTTTTATTATAAGCTTCTACAGCTTCTATTTCTACTCCAAAAAGACTAGTCTTATTGTAAATAGTTCCATTTTTTAAATTACCTTGTCTTATTATAATTGTTGAATCCTTTTTTCGGGTAATTCCACATGATTATGATCATTATGTTCATGTGTTACTAGTATAATATCAGCAGGTACATTATATCCGTCCCCTATAAACGGATCAACATAAATAACTATCCCTTCATTAGTTATAATTCTATAACTTCCATGTCCTTGAAATAAAAGTTTACTCATAAATACTCTCCCAAATGTAATTTAATTATATCAAAATATTTCATTAATGATAAATATATTTATTTAAATAAAAAAATGCAGTAGGCACTGCAATTAAATTAT
>CAZWST010000049.1:0-11853 GCA_964636965.1 uncultured Muribaculaceae bacterium | reverse complement strand
ATTACTGGAGCAATTATAATATCTTTCATTATTTAAGCGCCTCCTCTATATAGTTAACTGTATCTAAATCACAAACAATAATGTCTGCATTTACGATATCGTAAACATTTATTTCATCAGCCATTAAAACTGCTGCTGTTCCTAAGTTTCTAGTTGCTAAATATAATTTTTCAGCATCATGTGATGAAACGAATAGTACTTTTCCATCTAACTTTAATGTTTCCATTAATTTGATTGCATCTTTAGTTTTTGTTCCAGCTATATCAAGTGTATCAACAACAATAAACTTGTTTTCAGCAATCTTATCAGATAGAGCAGTTTTTAATGCTAGTCTTCTTTCTTTTCTATTTATTTTGAATGAATAATTTCTTGGTGTAGGACCGAATACTACTCCTCCGCCTCTATAATGAGGTGCACGAATAGTTCCTTGTCTTGCATTACCAGTTCCTTTTTGTCTGTATGGTTTCTTTCCACCACCAGAAACATCAGAACGTCCTTTTGTAGAAGCTGTTCCTTGTCTTAAAGAATCCATTTGTAATCTAATAGCTTTCTTTAAAACAATGTCATTACCTTCTATTTTGAAAATTTCATCATTAATATTAATATCTTTTACTTTTGTTCCTTTTAAATCAATAACATTTAACTTTGTCATAAATAAGTCTCCTATTCAACTGAAGTATTAAGCTTCAGTAGTCTCCTCAACTTCTTCAGTAGAAGTAGTAGTTGATTCAGAAGAAACCTCTTCAGTTTGTTCAGTAGTTTCAGTTACAGTTTCTTCTGCTACATTTTCTGCATCAGTAGTAACTTCTTCAACTGCATCTACAACTGTTTCTTTTTCTTCTTTATTAATGATGATTTCTTTTGGATCAACTTTTCCACCTTTTATAGCGTTTTTAATTAATACAAGTGATCCTTTAGGTCCTGGAACATTTCCACTTACTAATATGTAGTTATCTTCTACACATACTTCAATTATTTCTAGGTTTTGAATAGTAACTGTTTCTGAACCCATGTGTCCAGCTAACTTCTTACCCTTTAAAACACGCATTGGTCTCATTGTTCCCATTGAACCTGGACGTCTATGATATCTAGAACCATGAGTTTCAGGTCCACGTGATTGTCCATGACGTTTAATAACACCTTGGAAACCTTTACCTTTTGAAGTACCAGTTACATCAACTTTTTCTCCAACTTCGAAGATGTCTGCTGCTATAGTACTTCCTAGAGTATAACCTTCAGTGGATTCAACTCTAATTTCTTTTAAGAAGCGCTTAGGAGCAACACCTGCTTTTTTTGCATGGCCAATTTCAGCCTTTGTTGCATTCTTTTCTTTCTTGTCGCCAGTAGCAATTTGAATTGCATTGTAACCATCAGTTTCATTTGTTTTGATTTGAGTGATTACATTTGGTTCAATTTCAACAACTGTAACAGGAATAACTTTTCCATCTTTCGTAAATTTTTCGGTCATCCCGACTTTACGACCTAAGATTCCTTTCTTTTCCATATCTTTCCTCCGTAATATTTTTTATTAGATAGTTTTAATATCAATTTCAACTCCACTTGGTATATCTAAGTGAGTTAATGCATCCATAGTTTCTTTTCCTGGATTTTTAATATCGATTAAACGTTTATGAGTACGCATCTCGAATTGTTCACGTGAATCTTTATATTTGTGAACAGCCTTTAAAACTGTAATTTTTTGTACTTCAGTAGGTAGTGGAACAGGTCCAGATACTTCCCCACCAGTACGTTTAACAGTTTCAATAATTCTTGCTACAGCAGTATCAAGAACTCTGTGATCATAAGCTTTTAATCTTATTCTAACTTTTGACATTTACATGTCCTCCCTTCGTCTATATCTTGTATAAACATAGCTCCGTAACAAATTAACCTGATTTTCACTAGTTCTATGCAACTCTTCCTAGTGTGTCAGCAACCTTGCACATCACAGCCAGTTAAACTATCAATGATTATACATTAAATTATATTGGAATGCAACCCTTTTTTGCATGTTTTTGTTATTTTTTTATGACAACAAATAATCAAGGAATTGTAAAATATTTTTTAAGCTTTTATTAAAGATTTTTTAAATGTATGATATAATCAATTTAGGTGACTTACTATGAAATTAAATGTTATAATTCCTTTATATAATGAAGAAGGTAATATCGAAGCTTTATATGATGCTTTACAAAATGCTTTAAGGGATATTAAATATACTCTTACATTTATAGATGATGGTTCAAAGGACAACTCTTATTCTTTATTAAAAAAAATATATAATAAGAATAAAAACACTGTTAAAGTAATAAGATTTTCAAGAAATTTTGGTAAAGAAGCTGCTATGCTTGCTGGATTAAAAACTAGTGAAGCTAAATATACTTGTATAATTGATGCTGACTTACAACAAGATCCTAAATATATTATCGAGATGATTAATATACTTGATGAAAATGATGAATATGATGAAGTAGCTATGATAAATGATTACGCAGAAGAAAGATTCACCCAAAAATTTATGAAAAAGGCTTTTTATAAAATAATGGAAAAATCCACAGGTCAAAAAGTTAAAGCTGGTGCAAGTGATTTTAGATTAATGCGTTTATCTGTTGTTAAAGCCTTAATAAATATTCAAGAATCTACTAGATTCTCTAAAGGATTATTTGCATGGGTAGGATTCAATACATATTATTTAAACTATTCTGCTAATAAACGTTTCTCTGGAGTTTCTAAATTTAATCTAAAAAAACAACTTAATTATGCTAAAGAAGGTATTATTAGTTTTTCAACTAAGCCTTTAAAGATAGCAACAATACTTGGTGTTATTATTTCGTTTCTTTCATTTATATATTTTATAGTTATTCTTTTACAAACTTTAATAGTTGGAAAGGATATACCAGGGTATGCATCAATTATGTGCGTAATCCTTCTTCTTGGAGGTATTCAACTAATCGTACTTGGAATAATTGGTGAATATATGGCCAATACTTATTTAGAAGTTAAAAGAAGGCCTATTTATATTACTAAAGATAAACTGGGGTTTGACGATGACATATTATAAAAAGAACAGGTTTTATTTATTAACCTGTTCTTTTTTAATATCCACCATCTATTTTAATTACTTCCCCATTTATATATGAACAATCATCACTTGCAAGAAAACAAACTAATGAAGCAACTTCAGCTGGTTCTGCAAATCTTTTAAGATATATTTTATCCGTTTCTTCTTTTATTAATTTAATTGGTAAATCTTGATTCATTTCTGTATTAATCCACCCTGGAGCAATAGCATTTACTAAAACATAGGGAGCGTACTCTAATGCAAAATTATGAGTTAAGGATATAATTGCGGCTTTGGAAGCATCATAATCTATACTTGTTGGAAAAAATGCGTTAATTCCATTGGTTGAAGATATATTGATTATTTTACCTTTTTTGTTATTGTACATAAATTTACCAAAATACTTACTCATAAGATAAGTAGAGGTAACATTGTTTGTTAATATATGATTAAATTCATCAGTTGATTTATACTCTATTTCTATATCTTCAACAAGAGCAGCATTGTTTACTATGACATCTACTCTTCCAAACTTCTCTTTAACAACTGATAAAAATCTTTTTACTTCAGACTCCTTTGATACATCTGCCATTACACCTAAGGCTTCAACATCATAATTATCATTAATATTTTTAACAACATTTAAGACTTCTTCTTCCGATACGAAGTCATTTACTACAATATTATATCCTCTTCTTGCAAGGGCATTTGCAATACTTGCTCCAAGTCCTCTTCTAGCTCCAGTAATTACTGCCACTTTTCTTTCCATAAATATGCACATCCTTTTAAGTTAATTTTATCACATTAAATAAAAATGTGCTTAACATTATGCAAAGTCCTAGTAAAGTATTGGTTATTTTCTATCAACTTTGAGTTGCGTAACAAAAAAAGCCAATATTGTGGCTTTTTAGTTTGCAGTTATTATTTCTGCTCTGTTAGAAGGCAATTCACCATCACTTTCGTAATTATCAAAGTCTCCTAGTTCTTTTAATGTTGCCCCTTTAGAATACTTTATAATTACATCAATCATTTCTTCTAAGTCTGAAGTTCTATTAGGCTTCATGACACTTGGAGTAGATTGAGATTCAACAACCTCAATAACATTTCCAATCGTATTTAAGAAAACTGTATAATCCAAAGTTTTTCCTAATGTTGTAAATGGCTCTATTATAACTTTTAATTCTGGTTCATATGAAGGAATCATATCACTTGCTTCGTTAAATCCTCTAACAATTAACTTATTAATATTTTGAACTAAATCTTTAATATCTTTTCTTAAATTTTCATCAGTGTTAAATCTTGTTAAAAGATAAGTTATATCTTCATCGGCTGCATATTTAAATACGTATTTTACAGCTTTTGAATCTAAAATAACATACATTTTATTTTTTTCATTCAAGCCCCACTCATCAATATAATTAAAAGCCGTTTGGAATTCATCACGGTGCTTAGTAATATCCATTGCATATACATCGTCAACTAAGCTTAATAATTTTGTATTGTTTTCACTTTTCAAATAGTAGTCATGAACAGATGCACGCGTAATAGTGTAAGTTATTGGAGAATACCTAACCTTATAAAGGCATGATATTTCAATAAACAATATAAATATAAATATAGCGAACTTAAGTGGTTTAGTTATAGGGGATCTTACGATTCTAAAGACTTTTGTCGCCGTATTTACCTCATGATACTTTCTTCCTTTTCTTCTTACAAATAATATTTTCCATGGAAACCAAACTGGAAAAGTAATAATGCGAATTATTAATCCTAAGATACTTAAGAATGTTACTTCCTTTTTTTCTTGGATTATTGGCTCTTCTATTACATCAGTAGTAGTTTTCTTTTCTTTATCTTCTTCAATTGATTTTATGACTTTTACTTGTTCTTCTTTTTTTACATTCTTCTTACTTGTTTTATTTGCTGTTTCCTTCTTTGTAGTTTCTGTTTTTATCTTTTTTGTCTTATTTTCTTCTTTCATTTACTACGCACATCCTTATTTTATTATATCTTTAACTGCATCTTTTATATTTGCTTTATAAACTTTGTTATCTATTTTATTTTCTATATTAACAAGAACATATTGCTTGCTCTTATATAGAACTAATTCACCAGACTCTTCTGTATCTTCATTTTCATAAAGTTTTAGAAGATATTCTTTCTCATCTCCATTAAGTTGGCTGCTTTCATGCCATTTACTGTAATTTAAATCTTTTATAAAATTTTTTGTTGTCTTTTCATCTAAAGACTTAGTTAATTCTTTAGTTTGATAATTATATATCTTTATTATTTTTGTATTCTTTAATAAAAGATCTACTTCATCGACATGTTCTTTACTATTATTTAAAATTATTGAAATAACAAGTATAATTAATAAAGCAATAGCAGCTATCTTTAGTGCCAAAGTATTTTTCATAGATTACCTCCATAGTACTTCCTTAAATCATATGTTACTATAAATAGATTATTTTTACAAATATTTTTTCTTATAAAAGTTCATTTATTAACTCATTTAATTCAGGAATTTTATAAATTCTATGATATCCATCAATTGGATCTATTATAAAACAATTGTCAGTAACGTTTTTATTAGAATTGTATTCTTCACTTACTATATCAAAATCCGGATATGCTTCTTTAATCTCTTTAATAAGATATGATTCAATTTCTAAATCAAGATTTGTGACTAAGTCATTTTCTCCACCTTTATTTTTTACTTCAAATGCATGATCTGAGATTTCATTAGCATGAACTATAATTCTTTTTAAGAAATCTATTTCTTTGTTCATTATTAATCCTCCAATTATTTATAAACAATATTCTTTTATTTCACCATTCTTTAAACCTTTATTTAAGAAGTGTCCATCACCTATACCATTAAAATAAGCATTTATAGCTTTAGTAACACCACTATGAGTCACGATCAAGACTGATTCATAATCTTTATTCTTTAATTCTTCTAAGAATATATAAATACGATTGAAAAACTCTTTTATATCTTCGTATTCTCCTTCTTTTAGTTCTGTATAATAATTCCAATACTCTTCCCTGTTGGTTTCTTCAAGAGGTGTTCCAATAAGAGTGCCTGCATTTCTTTCTTTTAATTCATCGCACAAGATTATTTCTTTATTATGTGAATTAATAATATTTGCTGTGTGTACGGCACGAGTAAGAGGTGATGATAATATTATATCATAGTTTATATCTTTAATCTTTTCTCTTAGTTCATTTGCTTGTTTTATTCCATTATCAGTTAAATCACCATCTGGATGATTATACACTTTGTTTATATTGTCTAAAACTTCCCCATGTCTAACTAGATATATCTTCATGTTGTTTTTCCTTCTTCTCTTTTACTAACTTTTCATGATAAAAATAATTAATATATTTTATGTTCCTTGATTCACAATAAGTACTTAAAGAAGAACCTAACTCTTCCCAGTATGACGAATCATTTTCTATATATATTTTAACATAATCATTATAATATTCAGGATATTTTTCTTTAATATATTTTAAAATATACATTTTATAACTTCCTCTTAAATTAAGATTTTCAAACCAATATTCATCGATAAAGTCTTTACTAACTTCAATAATGTTCTCACACTCAGTTATTTTTGGAAATATTGGTGACATAAAAAGAATAGTTCTAATTCCGTTTTCATGCAGAGTTTTAAGTGTATCTAAGCGATTCTTTATGGAGCTTGCTTTATCCATATCATTTTTAAAATTTTCATCTAGTGTATTAATTGACATGCAAACTTCAAGATTCTTAATTTGTCTTAATAGATCTATGTCTCTTAAAATTAAATTAGATTTTGTTGATATGGTTAAGTAACAATCCGAATTAACTAATTCTTTAAGTATTTTCCTTGTCACTTTGTATTCACTTTCATATTCATTGTAACAATCTGTTACTGATGACATAAATACTCTTTTTTTAGAAAGCTTTTTTATATTTATGGGCTTAGCACATTCTTTTACATCAATAAATTCACCCCAAGCTTCAGGATGATTAGTAAATCTTTTCATAAACGATGCATAACAATATTTGCAACCATGTGGGCAACCAACATAAGGATTTATTACATAATCACTTGAGGGTAAGTTTGATTTAGTAATATAATCTTTTGTCTCTATTACATTTACTTTCATAAATACACTTCCTTATAAGGTTATATTATCATACATTTGTTCTTAATTCAATAAAAAAGAAAACATCTAAAAAGATGTTTAAGCTACTTTCATAATAGAAGTTTCTTCATTTGCTTTAATTGGAATATATTCTGCTAACATATCAGCATTTCTTAATCGATTAATAAAGTCTTCTACCTTACCACTATTTTCTGATACGTATTGTAAGCTTATATTTCCATCAGGTAATTTTTCTGCTTTTAAAGTATTTGGTCTGCTTGTTATATATTCTAATCTTGATGGATATAAATATCTCGTTTCAAGATACTCTTTATATGCTTCTTCACTTCGAATATTTTCTGTCATAATTTCTATTTCTGCAAGAGTATCTAGTGAATCAACAAACCCTGAATCAACATATCCTTCTTCATCTACTATTCCAGAGTTAACACTAGTAATAGATATATTTGGATCAAATCCGATAGTTTCATCATCTAAACGAGGATAGCCAAAATTATCATCTTGAATAGATTTTCTATCAAAGTTAGGATTTTTAACATATTCTAATGACGAGATATAAGATCTTGATCCATTAGAAAATAATACTTCGTCTTCACCTAATGAAAGTGGATCATAAATCATCCATCCTAGTTCATGTAAACAAAACTCTAGTGAAGCAGAAAATCTTGTAATATTCTTTTGATATTCAGAATACTTTTCTTTATACTCATCACTTAATTCACATGCCTTACTAGCGATTCTATCACATAATCCCTCTATTTCATAAAATGGAAGTTCATGAAAATTCATTTTACTATCAAATACACCTGTCGTCATATATTTATCACCTACTATAAGAATTATAACACAAAAATAAAAAAATATAAAAAAATGCTTGTAAACTAAACAAGCATTTAACTATTTTTTATTTCATTTATATAATTATTTACTTTAGTTGCCCATGTTGGACTTGCTGCATAAGTTGCTGCCATAGATTCTGGAGTTGTCATACCTTTTAGATAATAGTTATTATATATAATTCCTAAATAGCCATTAATTCCTTCATCTAAAGTATTATATTTGCTATAAGCCCCTCCATTGCAAGAAGCTCCACCCTTAAGTCCACCAATATTATTACATGCTGTTGTAAGATATGAACAAGTCCATTTACAACCAGTTTCAAGTAAAACTATAGCAACACTTAAATATGGATCCATTCCAGTTACTGCTGTATGTTTAGCAAAAAAATAACCCGTGTTGGTTAAATAACCATTTAATGATCTATTTAGTTTATCTGTTAATTCAGTTAATGTTAAACCGTCATATATAATTGAGCCATCATCTTCAAATGTTGGCGCTATTTCATAAGGAATTACAGCGTTATAATTTGGATCTGGTTCGAAATATTCTTCATCTTCTTTTATGTTTGAAACAGTTGTCATTAACTTTGTAGTTGTAACTGGTGTTTTAATTGTTGCAACCTTATATTTAGGTTCATTGTTAGCTTCATTATAGTATTCCATCACATTTTTAAGTGGATCATTTACTTTAGTATCTTTAAAGAAGCTAGACTTTATTATAGTAAATATTGATAAGCACACAAAAAACGCTAAGCTTACAATAATTAATTCCTTTTTATATTTAAAAGTCATTTAATAACCTCTATTCTATGAAATTATTATAGCAAGGTTAGAGATTTTATTCAACACTTAGAGTTATATATTACACTTGGTTGATTGTTGAAAAATTAAAAAATTATATAAAAAAAGAAAAGTTATCTTACTTTTCTTTCGAGTCTTTTGTTAACAAAATTAACTATTTCAAGGTTATCATTAATATCTTCTAATTGGTATTTTTTAGCTAAAATATTAAGACCAATTTCGTTGCCACTAATATAATCATTCTCATCATTAATTTGTGAACATTCAGATAGTAAAGCATTTTTTCTTCTTTCTATTTCTTCAATTTCTTTAGCGTAATCTTCTTTTTTATTTCTTGTTTCTTCAAGTTTCTTTTCTATCATCTTCTTATTAGCAAATAATTCTTTAAAAAAAGATATATAACTTCTTATAATACCATTATCATCACTAGAAAATGGTAATATATCAGCTAAATAAGTATAAATAACATCTAAAGCTAATCCAGAACATAGTAAAGCTAAAATAAAGCAAATACTTAAATTTTCGGCTAAGCATATAATTGCAATTATTAAGAATACAATAGCAGGTATTTGTAATGGTATTAAAATCGCCTTTGTTAGTTTAATAATGCTTTTTTTAATACCTTTTATTATGTTGCATCTATTTTCAATTGTATTTAATGCTAGTATATCGCTTTCGAGTTTTTTTAAGCATTCTTCTAATTTTTTAATTTCATTTTTATTATTTATGATTCTATTATTGTTTTCATCTTGTATACTTTTTAAACTAAGTATAATCAGGTCTGTTTTCATGTCAATTCCTCTCATTAACCGAAAATAATCATACAGCATTAATTAATTAAAGTCAATTATTATTTTTTTGTAAAATAAAAAAAGCATCAATTGATGCTTCATTTATTAAATTGATCTAAATAAATCTTTTTTCTTAGCAACTACAAGTGCTATACCACAAATTAATGCAATACCAGCGAATTCAAGAATATAATCTTCAACACCTGTTTTAACAGCTTTTACACAAGTTCCTTTGCTCTTTGCATCTGGAACAAGAGTACAAGTAGCAGCTTGAGTTCCTATTTGTAACCATTTATAGTCATTGTCACATGAGTAACAAGCCATTTCATTTTGATCTTGTTCATTTCTTGCATGACAATCATAAGTTTTATCAAATGATACAACTGGTAAATATCCATAAGTATTTGTATTCATAGCCACTTGTTTTACTGTTATTGCAGTTATTTTATCTTCAGTATCGTTTAATGTATATTCTACGGCCCATACTTTTTTAGTAGTTAAATCGTATGATCCAGTGTAGAATCCTTTGCTTGCACGGCTACCTACAGCAGCTAAAATGAATTTATCTCCCCATTTAGTAGCATCAATTGTGTAAGTTCCGTCAGCTTGCTTAGCAGCTCCAAATACTTTTATTAATTCATCTAATGTAATATAAGACATTTCGATATTATTGTCAGCTCCAGCTTTAGCTGATTCCCAAGGGAAATCTGACTCTTTATTAATTGAACTTATATGTTCCTTTTTTACTTCTTGAGTTGGTACTTTTTCAGTTTTTTCATCAAAGTAAGGTGTTTGGGTCCCATATGGAGCTATTGCTAATACTTTAACATATTTTGAATTTGCTCCAGCATCTTCAAGTACTATTGTTGTTTGACCAGCAGTAGTATTATGAAGTTCTCTTTCTTTCTCACTTCTATAAAAATTTACTTCGTCTCCAGGTTTGTATACGAAACATGAACTATTTACTGAACAATCAGTAATAACTTCACCTTCAGCTAATACATTAGTAAATGGAACAACTAATGAAATTGCTGCAAGAATTGCCATTAATCTTTTCATCCTAAAAATCACTCCTCTATTTTATTTTACCTTTTTCTATTATAAATATAACATAATTTGCTAATTATTACCATAATTTTTACTTTAATGCAGATACTTTACACCATAAAAAAGATGAAACTATTTTGTTTCATCTTCTACTAATTCAAAACGATATTTTTGAGTAACATTTGGATATTTATCATGGTCAACTTCACTTAAGAATTCCTTTAGTGGTCTTACCCAAATATTATTATCTTCTTCATGAGTATAGACTACTTCTTTTTCTAAAGTTTCACTGTTAAGAGCGATACATATTATTTTGTGATATGTCCCTTTAAAGTGTTTATAAATTTGACCTTCTTTTATAACTCTATCCATTAATTATTCTTTATCCTTTGATTCTGGATTTTTTTCAGATTGTTTTTCTTCTTTTTTTGGTTTTGGTAAAGCTTCTTTACGAGATAGATTTAATCTTCCACGATTATCGTATCCTTGACTTACAACAATTATTTCGTCTCCAACTTTAACAATATCGCTAGGTTTTTCTACTCTTTCATGTGCAAGTTGTGAAACATGTACTAAACCTTCACATCCTGGCCATAATTGTACAAAGCATCCGAAGTCTTCAACTTTTACAACTTTAGCATTATATTTAACGCCCGTTTCAACTTCTCTTGCAATTGATTTAATCATTTCTTCAGTACGAGCAATAACATCCTTATTAGTATGATAAATTGTTACAGTTCCATCATCTGCTAAATCAACTTTAACAGCATTAATATCTTGAACTGTTTTAACATTAGAGGCATCAAGAATAATTTTAGTAATTGTTTCTCCACCCTTACCAATAACTTCTTTAATCTTATCTGGGTTAATCTTAAATATACTTGTCTTAGGTGCATATTCAGATACTTCTTCACGAGGTTTTTTAATTACACTTTCCATAACATCTAAAATTTCCATACGAGCTTTTTTAGCTTGCTCTAAAGCTTCAGCTAAAATCTCTTTTGTTATACCTTTAATTTTAATATCCATTTGTAAAGAACAGATACCTTCTCTAGTTCCGCCTACTTTAAAGTCCATGTCACCTAAGTGATCTTCCATTCCTTGAATATCTGTTAATATTGTATAACTTGATTCATCTTTACTAGTAATAAGACCC
>CAZWST010000048.1:0-12042 GCA_964636965.1 uncultured Muribaculaceae bacterium | reverse complement strand
CAGAAATTCTTGAATTAGTAGAAATGGAAATCAGAGAATTATTAGGAGAATATGGATTCGATTCAGAATGTCCAGTTATTAAGGGTTCTGCACTTAAGGCTCTTGAAGGAGATGCTGATGCAGTTAAAGCTATCCATGACTTAATGGATGCTGTTGATAACTATATTGATACTCCAGTAAGAGATACTGATAAACCATTCTTAATGAGTATTGAAGACGTATTTACTATCTCAGGACGTGGTACTGTTGTTACAGGACGTGTTGAACGTGGTAGATTAAATCTTAACGACGAAGTTGAAATCGTTGGATTAAGAGATACAAGAAAGACTGTTGTAACAGGAATTGAAATGTTCAGAAAGTCACTAGACTATGCTGAATCTGGAGATAACGCAGGTGTATTACTTCGTGGTATCGCTAGAGAAGATGTTGAAAGAGGACAAGTTCTTGCTAAACCAGGATCAGTTACTCCACATCATAAATTCAAAGCTGCAGTTTATGTATTAAGCAAAGAAGAAGGCGGACGTCATACTCCATTCTTCACAAACTACAGACCTCAATTCTATTTCAGAACAACTGACGTTACAGGTGTTATCGAATTACCTGCAGGTGTTGAAATGGTTATGCCAGGTGACAATGTAGATATTACTGTTGACTTAATAAGCACAGTTGCTATTGAACAAGGAACTAAGTTCTCTATCCGTGAAGGTGGTAGAACAGTTGGTTCTGGTGTAGTTTCAGAAATTATTGAATAATAATAACTAAACTAAACATTAAAAACTCACATATTTGTGAGTTTTTTTCATGTATTACTTTATTGACTAAATATACACTTCTTAGTAAAATTATAATAGGTGAGGCTATGAAACTAATTAGTTATGATAACATATTAGATGCTGTAAAAAAGAAAAATAGAATTAGTAGATTTATTACTTTATGTATTGGATGTTTTATTATAGCTTTAATCTATAATGCCTTTATCGTTCCAGAACATGTTGTTTATGGAGGAGTTGGAGGAGCTGCTATAATTATTAACAAGTTATTTGGAATAGATACAACATTATTTATTAATATAGTTACAATTGTACTTACATTATTATCTTTAATTCTTCTAGGATTTAAAAAAACCTCTTACACAATAATTGGTTTTTTAATATATACTATTATGATAAATATAACGGCGCCTATTTCACACTACTTTGAGTTCTCATTTGAAAGCCGCTTACTATCCATTCTATTTTATTCGTTTATAGATGGAATAGGTTATGGATTCATTTATAAGGCTGGATTTAATACGGGCGGTATGGATTCAGTAGTAGTTATAACTCAAAAATACTTTAAGTTTCCAACGTCTTTATTATCTAACCTAGTAAACGGTGCGATAATTGTATTAGGAGCTTTAACATTTGGACTTTTAAACTCCATTTATGCAGTAATATATCTAAAAATAATGAACTTTATGTCTGATAGAGTCGTATTAGGGGTATCATCAAGTAAGCTTATATTCATTAAGTCAAATAGTATTACTGATGTTGAAAATCTACTTAGAAACGAACTAGAACTTGGATATACTTTAATAGAATCAACTAATGGTATCGGAAAACTTAAGAAAAAGATAATAATGTGTGTAATTCCAACAGATAGATATTATGATTTAAAAAGAGAAGTAATTAACATTGATAAAAAAGCTACAATTTTTTCAAATGATTGCTACACAGTAATGGGTGGACATACAAATAGATTAATAAATGTTTAAAACTTATGGGTTTTAAACATTTTATTTTACAAAATAGTTGCGATTTAGTTAATTAAAATACTAAATCATGGTATAATTTTAACAGGTGATGATAATGAACGATAATATAAGTAATTCATCAAAAGAAGAAATTGAAATTTTAGAATCAACTCCGTCTCTTGAAAAAAAATCGGAAAAAACACGACCAAGTGTTATTTCTATGTATGGAGAAGTATTAACTGATAAACAATATATAACTAATCCAGCCATTGCCAGAGACGAAGAAATTAACCGAATGATACTTGCTATTATTACACCTGATAAAAGTGCATTATTAGTAGGTAAACCAGGGATTGGTAAAACAGCCTTAGTTGAAGGACTTGCTTATAGAATACATACTAACCAAGTTCCAGAGGTCTTAAAAGGTTGGAGAATAATTAAAATAAATTTACCTGCTCTTTTAGGAAAGATGGTTGTAGATGGTGTAGAAGTATCTAAGCTACAAATGCTAATAGATGAAATAGATAATATTGATAAAACTATTTTATTTATTGATGAAGTTCATTTATTAGTTGCACACAACAATGGCTCAGTTGATTTAGATTTCTCAAACATGTTAAAACCTTACTTAGATAGAGGAAGAATTCTAATGATAGGTGCAACCACTTCTGAAGAATATGAACAGTACATTCTAAGAGATCGTGCCTTTGTTAGACGTTTTATAAAAATTGATATTGCCGAAGCGATTGGCGCTGATGTAGTTAAGATTCTAGAAGGTACATACCCCAAGTTTGAACATCAAATGAATGTTAAACTTGCTTATTCAGAATTCCAAAGAGAAAGAATATTCGAATGGATTGTCGAACATACAAGTGAATATAAGAGAGTATATGAAGTTCAAAATAGATACCCAGATATATGTTTAACTATAGTTTCTAGTGCATTTAGTTTTGCATTATTTGAAAACTCTAAAACTGTTACATTAAAGCATTTCTATTTAGCTATGAAAAATACTGGAACTATATATGAAGATTCTAAAGCAAAAGCTATTGAAGATTTTAAAGTAAGATTTAAAGATATGTTAGAAAAAGAAGGTATAGATCCAAATCAAATATAAAAGTGTAGATTTATCTACACTTTTTTCCTTGATATGTATCTCTTTTAACCATTTCTTTATCTATATCATTTAAAACACAGAATTTTTTTAAAAGCCATGTTGGCTCAATTAAATCTTCCTTAACCGGATCCCCTGTAATTCTATTAATTACAATATTTTCATTTAAATATTCAAGTTGATTTATAACTATATCAATATATTCTTCTTTTGTAAGAATATGAAAATGTTCTTTTTCATAAATATCTGCTAAGTCAGTATTTTTTATAACGTGTAACATATGAATTTTTATTCCATCTATATTTAAACTATTTAAATATTTAGCTGTTTCAATCATCATATCCTTTGTTTCGAAAGGAAGCCCATTTATAATGTGTACAACCACTTTTATATTATTCTTCTTTAATCTTTTATAACAGTCTTCAAAGTTTTTTAAATCATGACCTCGATTGATATATTTTAAAGTTTTATCATGCATAGATTGAAGACCTAGTTCAATAGTTAAATCGCATCTCTTATTTAAATCACATAAATAATCTAATACTTCATCACTTATAGCATCACTTCTAGTTGCTATATTTAATCCAACTACGTCTTTGATATTTAAAATAGATTCATATTTTTCTTTTAATTCACTAACATCTGCATAGGTATTAGTATTAGCTTGAAAGTATCCAATATATTTAGCATCTTTCCATTTTTTTAACATAATATTTTTAACTTGATTAAACTGACTTACTAAATCAAGATTCAAGTTTCCTGCAAAATCTCCACTTCCTAAGCGTGAACAAAATATGCATCCTCTTCTTCCAACTGTGCCATCCCTATTGGGGCAAGTAAACCCACCATTTAAACTAACTTTGAATACTTTTGAATTATATTTTTTTCTATAATAATAATTTAATGTATAATATCTTTTATTATCTAATGTATTTTTAAACATACGACATCCCTTGCTAAAAATATTATAGTAGTAAACTTTTAAATAATCAAATAAAAAAGAGGCCTAACCTCTTCTTAAAAGTTGCTTTTGCTCTTGTGCTTTTTGATACGCTTGATCAAGCTCACTTATTATTTGTTCTTTTATTAATATATATGGAATATTTATATCATCATTAGTCGGTCTTTCTTTTGATCTAACATATACGGGTGAATTCCTAATGCCATCATCATTAATGGTAAATATTAATTGTTCTATTAGTTCGGCATTTAAATTAGAAGAAACTGTATCAGTAACTAAGAAAGTTTTACCATCAATATCTTCTAACTCTGAAAATTCATTACTTACTATATCGGCTTTATCTAAAGAATATAGACACATTCTACCTTCTTCCGACTTTATAATAATAACACTTTCATTTGTAGTTATTATGGGAGTACCTGGAATTTTTGTCATTTCAACAAATACTCTTTTTTTATCATAACTATCTACTAAATCAATCTGATGATATTCTTTATAAAATCTAGTCTTATCAAAATTATGAGCATTTTTTTCTACTATGAAGTGACGTCCCAATCTCGTTACATTAACCACACCTTCGTCTAAAGCTAAAACACTTATATCGGAGTTAATTGAGTAATTAACTGAAGAATTGTCTTTGTTTTCATCTCTTTTTAATAACGTTTTTGTTTTATAGTTTTCTCCTGTTGCTTTAATCATATTTGCTTCACATATAGCAACTCCATCTATAAATTCTAATCCTTCTTCATTAATCTCGCATTTACTAATTCTATTATCATTAATTTCAAAACTAATCATATCATCACCATTAATGCAAATTTTCTTTTGGTTTTCCTAATTTTAATTGTTGCAATACCTTTGCTTCTTTTTCTGCTATGCTATTAAGTTCGCTTATTCTTCTATTTAAAACACCTTCATAAGTTTCTCCCGGAGCAGTTTCATATATATCCATCTGATCATTTCTTGATAATATGTCAGTTATTCTTTTTCCCGTCGCATCAATCATAAATGTAAATCTATCTCTTATATTGGAATTAACAGTTGATTTAACTGTATCCACAACTAAGAAATTTCCATCTTCAGCTTCCTCGATTGAACTAAATCTATCTCCAATCAATTCACCGTCTTCAATTGAATAAAGTGACATCTTTTCCAAATAAGGTTTAAGTAAACCAATATTCTTATTTTTAGTTGGTATGATTCTTGTAGGTACTTCACGAACAAAATTAAAGATAACCATATTATCAGAAATTCTAGACACTTTAAATTGCTTATAAACACTCCAAGAAACTTTTTCTTCTCCTGTAATAACTTCTACAAAAAAGTAGTCCCCTATTCTTTCTATACTAGAAACAAATCTTTCTCCGGAAAAGTATCTACTTCCGTCACCGGCTAATATGAATTCACTTCTTTTTCCTTCTTCATCTAAAACTTCTTGAATAACAGTTACTGTTTCATAAGTAATCCTTTCATTATAAAAAGTTTTTGATTCAACTCTAATTACTGCAATTGCAAGACCATCAATAAATTCAAGCTCATCTTCATTTAAAACGGAAGCTCTAATAACGTCTTCACTTTGCATTTTTAAATATGTTCCCATAAATCCTCTTTTCTTGATTGTTTATTATAACATAAAATCAAGGATGGTAAAGAATATTATTTACTTTATTGAATAAAAGTATTATTATAAGCATAAGAGGTGTGTATGTGAAAAAAAATTATATTATCGCAAGTATCTTGCAAATTGTTTTAATGGGAATAGGGTATTATTTATTTTTACCGCCATTAAACATTCAATCTTTTGGTTTTTGGGCATTCATTTTAGTATCAACTATTTTGTTTATATTCTTATTCTTTATTGCGTTTTCAAGCAACACAACTATTAGAATAACTAACAATTCTAAATTCCAAGACTTACCTAAAGTAGTTAGTATACCATTTGTTCTTCTATTTATTGCAATTATTGGTATAGTTATAATTGATGTTGTTTGTTCGCCACTTTTTAATGCTTCTAGTTACTCAAGAAGAATAACAATTGATGAAACAAAAGATTTCTCTAACGATATAGCAGAAGTTAATTTCAATATGCTTCCATTATTAGACCGCGATTCATCTGAAAAGTTAGGTGATCGTGTTATGGGTCAAATGAGCGAATTAGTAAGTCAATACTATGTATCTGATCAATATACTCAAATAAACTATAACAACGAAATAATAAGAGTAACTCCACTTGAATACGCTGATATTATTAAATGGATAACTAACAGAAAAGATGGAGTAAAAGGTTATATCAAAGTAAATTCAGTAAACGGAAATACTGAACTTGTTAAGTTAGATAAGGGTATGAAATATACACCAAGTGCCTTCTTTAATGAAAACTTACGTCGTCGTTTAAGATTTGCTTATCCAACAACAATATTTGGTGATGAAAAATTTGAAATTGATAATGAAGGAAATCCATATTGGATTATACCTACTTACAGTTATACAGCTGTTGGATTAAAAACTAAAGTTACTGGTGTTGTAATATTCAACCCAATAGATGGTTCTTCAAAGAAATATAAAATGAAAGATGTTCCAACTTGGGTAGACAATGCTATAAATGCTGATTTATTAATTGAACAAGTTGATGATTGGGGAAATTATAAAGGTGGATTCTTTAATAGTATCTTCGGTCAAAAAAATGTTGTAAATACAACTGAAGGCTATAATTATTTAGCTATGAATGATGATATCTATCTTTATACTGGTATTACTAGTGTAATGAGTGATGAGTCTAACTTAGGATTTATCCTATCTAATATGAGAACAGGAGAAACAAATTTCTATTCAGTTCCTGGAGCAGAAGAATACAGCGCTATGGCATCAGCTCAAGGACAAGTTCAACAAATGAACTATGTTTCAACCTTCCCATTACTAATTAATTTAAATAATAAACCAACTTATTTAGTTAGTTTAAAAGATGCTGCTGGATTAGTTAAGATGTATGGATTTGTTGATGTACAAGACTATCAAAAAGTAGTTGTTACAGATGCATCAAAAGGTATTGAAGTAGCAAGTCAAAATTTCCTTGAAAGTTATGCTGATGAAATAAGTGATAGCATTTTAAATAAGAAGACTATTACAATAAAGAGTATTAAATCTGCAACTAAATCAGGAAATACTTATTATTATATAACTGATGAAAATAATAAAAAATATGTAGCATCAATTACACTAGGAGATAGTTTAGCATTCACATCTGTACAAGATAAATTAACAATCGGTTATTACGAAGAAAAAGATATAACAGAAATAACTAAACTATACTAAATTTAAGACCTTTTTAGGTTTTTTTTTATCTATACTTGAAAAATTTAACTTCTTATAGTAAAATAAACAAAGTTTTTTAAAAAGGGGGGGATTTAGATGAAGAAGATAAAGTACTATGCAGCATTAAGCGCATTAGTTACAAGTTTTGCTTTAACAAGCTGCTCTAATAAAGAGGCTGATAAGGAAATCGTACCTGAAACAGTTGTTGAAGATATTTTAAATACTACTGAATCTGTAGCTTCCAAAGCAGAAGAAATTCTTACCGCACAAATTGAGCGTGAAAAAGAAGAAGCCGAAGCATTTGAAAAAGCTGTCTTAAATCCTGATTTCATTTACACTCCCGAATTTGCTTTAGTAAATCGTATTTCAATTACTTGGAATAACACAAAAAATAATTACGAAGTTGAATGCTCAGATGGAGATATAACATATACGGTTAATTTACCTGAGGAAAGATTAGTAAGTTATATGTTAAAAAGATGTAACTGTGAGTATTTATATTTTCATGATTTAAAAAATACAGCAGTAATATCTGAATTATCATCTATTACAACTCTAAAAGAAATATCTATATATAACTCTAGTATAAATGATTTAAGTATCTTAAAAGATTTTTCTTCACTTGAAGGTGTAAGAATAGAAAACTGTGCTAATGTAGAAGATCTAAGCTTTTTTGAATATTTACCAAATATCTCAGCAATTGCAATAAATGGAACTAAGGTGAGTGATTTAACTTCTTTAAGTAATTTAACTAATTTAACCTGGGCCAATCTTAGATGTAATGAAATTACTAATCCAGAAGTATTAAGCGATTTACCAAATTTAAAAACAATTAAATTGGAATTTAATAAAATTGAGGATATTGCTCAGTTAAGTTCATTTATAGAAAAAGAAATATTATCACAAGAAATGGCTGAATCTGTTGTTGAGACAACTACGAATCATGCACTAATTTTCTCGTCAATTGATGAAGAAACAGCTGTAAATTTAACGATAACTTACTATGATGCTCAAAAAGAATACTATGCAGAGGCAAGAGACGATGAAGGAAGTGTAATTTCTTTTATTTTTACTGAAGAGCCATATAATTTTTATGATATTTCAAAAAAGTTATGTGAACAAAAATATTTATGTATAAATAATTTCCCAACAGAAGGATACTTACACCATTTGTGGAATTGGGATGACTTTAAGACGGTTGAGGTAGTAAACTGTGATTTTGAAAGTTTCTATATGCCCGATAATGTAGAAAACTTAACAATATATAACTGTCCAAATATGACAGAATCTTTTAAAGCATATGGTATGCCTATGATGTATTCAGATTTAAAATACTTGTCTATAAAGAATACTGGAATAACTGGTGTTGAAGGATTAGATTTAGCTCGTTATTTAGAAAGCCTACATCTTGAAAATAATAAAATAGAAAATTATGATTTCTTATTAGAAATAGATAGTCTTAATACCTTGTCATTAACCATTGACAGCGCCAACGCCGATATTACTATTTTAGATACATTGAGAGAATCAGGTGTAGAAGTATATGAATACGATGGATCTTCTACAACTTCATCAACAACTAATAAAGAAACACAAAAACAAAGAACAAGATAATTCTTGTTTTTTTTATGCCAACAAAGTGTTATCTCTATTTAAAAATAAATGAAAATAATTTATAATCAATATTATGGTGGAGTGATAAAATGAATAATGAAATAATAATAAATGAACTTATAGAAAGTTTAAATATTACTAGAAAACAAATAGAAGCAACATTATCTTTACTTGAAGAAGGAGCAACAATTCCTTTTATTGCAAGATATAGAAAAGAATTTACTGGAGCTTTAGATGAAAATCAAATTAAAGCAATTGGAGATTTATATAATTATTATCAAAATCTTCTTGATAGAAAAGAAGCTGTAATACGTCTAATTGATGAAAAAGGCTTATTAACAGATGAACTAAAAAGTCAAATAATGGAAGCTAAAAAATTAACTGAGGTAGAAGATCTTTACCGACCTTACAAAGAAAAGAAAAAGACTAAAGCAAGTGAAGCTATTAATGCTGGGCTTGAACCTCTTGCCAAGATGATTATGGCTTTTCCGACAACAGGGTCTTTAGAAGAAATGGCCTCTAAATATTTAAATGATAAAGTTAAGGATACTAATGCTGCTATAGAAGGAGCAGGATATATTATTGCTGAATGGATAAGTGACAATGCCTCTTACCGTAAATGGATTAGAAATCATATCTATCATAATGGTGTGATTAAATCAAAAGTAAAAAAGAATGTTGATGAAAATAATAAAACATATGATATGTATTATGACTTTTCGGAGCCCGTAAAATATATTAAACACTATCGGGTTCTTGCTATAAATCGTGGTGAATCTGAAAAAGTGTTAACTGTTTCCATTGATATTGATGAAGAAGAAATATTTAAATACTTAGAAGGAAAATTAATTAAGAATAAAGATTCCTTTGTTGTTGAATTAGTTAAAGATAGCATTAAGGATTCTTATAAACGTTTGATTGGTCCAAGTATTGAAAGAGAAATTCGTAGTGAATTAACTGAAAAAGCTGAAGAAAAAGCTATTGAAACTTTTAGTGTTAATCTTGAACATTTATTGTTAACTCGACCAATAAAAGGAATGACTGTTTTAGGTTTTGATCCAGGATATGTTAATGGATGTAAGTTAGCTGTTGTTGATGCATCAGGTAAATACTTAGATTCTATTGTTATAAAGCCATTCTTAAATTCTAATCAAGAACAAAATATTCAAGCTAGTAAGCTAATCGTTAAAAATCTAATCGAGAAATATAAAGTAGATATTATCTCCATTGGTAATGGAACTGCCTCTCGTGAATCAGAAAAATTCTGTGCTGAATTAATTAAAGAATATAACTTAAATTGTAAATATGTTATAACTAGTGAAGCAGGAGCATCTATTTATTCGGCATCTAAACTTGCTATTGAAGAATTTCCTGACTTAGCTGTTGAAAAGAGAAGTGCTGTATCTATCGGAAGACGTATACAAGATCCATTATCAGAACTTGTTAAAATAGATCCTAAATCAATTGGTGTTGGAGAATACCAATATGATGTTAATCAAAAAGACTTAGGTAATGCTCTTGATTTTACTACTTCCAAAGTTGTTAATGAAGTAGGTGTTAATGTTAATACAGCTTCTAAAAGTATTTTAAAATATGTATCTGGTTTAACTAAATCCGTAATCGAGAATATCTATAAATATAAAGAAGAACATAAAATAACTAATCGTGAAGAAATAAAGAAAATAAAGGGAATAACAGATAAAGTATATGAACAAGCCATTGGTTTTTTGAGAATACCTGATGGAACTAATCCTTTTGATAATACGGGGATTCACCCAGAAAGTTATACGGTAGCTGAAGAAGTATTAAATAACTTAAATTTAAATATTGAAGATATTAATAAAGAAGAGTTTAAAGAAGCAATAAGAAAAGTTAATAAAGTAGAACTTTTAAACAAAATATCAACTGATGAATATACTTTAGAAGATATCTTAAAAGAACTTTTAAATCCTGGGCTTGACCCACGTGATGAACTAGATTCCCCAGTCTTAAAAAGTGATATCTTACATATTGAAGATTTGAAGATCGGTATGGAACTTGAAGGAACAGTAAGAAATGTAGCATCATTTGGAGCATTCGTTGATATTGGTCTTCATGATGATGGATTAATCCATATTTCTAAGATGAGCAAGTCTTTCGTGAAAAATCCTAATGATATTTTAAATGTTGGTGATATCATTAAATGTTATGTTGATGGAATTGATTTAGAAAAACAAAAAGTTCAATTAAGTTTAATTAAAGATGTTGATAAATAATCACTTATAAACAATAAAAAAGGATCACAGAAGTGATCTTTTTATTTATGATTTAATTAATATAACACCTGTAATAATTAAAAGCCCTGATATTATTTTAATTAAGAACCTTTTTCTATCTTTATCAAATATTAATTCAATTGTTGCATTAATTAAAGATGTTAGAGCAAATAGAGGCGCTACAATCGTGACACTTTGTAATTGATAAGCTCTAACAGAAGATATTAACATAAGACACCAAGTAGCTCCTGCTAAAATAAATTCACGTTTTTTATATAACTTAAATTCTTCTTTTAATTTACGTACTGATAATCTCTTAAAGAGCGATATAAATAAAGCTGGAACAGATACTGTAATAATCGTATAAATAGCCAAATTAAAATAATCAGATATATTAACATTTATAAGCATTGCAACCGCAAAAAGAAAATTAGAAAAGAAACACATTCCAAAATACTTATTAATTTCAAATTTACCATTATTATAAGATATCAATAAATTAGAAAATATAATTAATACAGCTCCAAGTATTTTTATTGGTACTAATGCTTCTTTTAAGAAAACAATTCCAAATATTATCATAAATACCGTTGATAATTGTTTTAACATACTAAATGTTGAAGGATTAAGTCCATATCTAGCTTCTATATTTAATCTATCAGTGAGAGCATATATAATTGTTGTAATAAATAAGATTAAGTATATTTTTGGATCCCTCGGAAACTTTATTTCAAATAAAGGAATTAATAGTATTGCAAACAAGGCTGTAAATATTTCTAGTAGTACAGTTAATGAGCTAGCATCCTTCATATTTCTATTAGCACTTTTAAATGCCCTTACAAAAATAGTTGCAGATAACAAGTAAATGAATACCTGTACTTCCCACTTATTTAATATCATCATAATATCACCTTAATTATTATAAAATAAAATATGGATAGAATAGAATGTTTAATAAGAAATTAAAAAAATTAGTAAAAAAAGTATTGCAATTGGCATACAATATGGTATAATGTTAATTGTCTACTTGATGCGGGTGTAGTTTAATGGTAGA
>CAZWST010000047.1:0-12659 GCA_964636965.1 uncultured Muribaculaceae bacterium | reverse complement strand
GTTATACCCCCTATAACTTTTGCTTAATAATTAGTTTTTTTAAGATATTCTTCAATAAATACACTTGGAGCTTTAGTTAAGTATTTATCGATGTAAACTAAATTAATTGTAGCATATGGTAGATTTTTTTCAACTGTTAATTCGACGAATTCCCCACTTTTTAATTCTTTTTCTACAGAATCTAATAAAACATAACCAATCATATTATTAGATTTAATATTTTCTTTAATCATTTCATTGCTTTCAATAGCGATAACATTGGATAGTTTTACATCACTATCAATTAATATTTCATTTAGTCTCTGTCTTTTATAACTTTTTTCAGTTGGTAAACAAAGAGGTAAATTTTCTAAGTCACTTAAGTTATGAACTTGAAAATTTGCATCACTCCTTGCAACAAATCCATAATGACAATGAAGTATTTCTTCAATATGTAATTCTTTTTCATGAACAATTATTGGTGATACATCTATAATAAAATCAAGTTCATGATTTTCAAGTAACTTAATAAGTTCCGAAGTTGGTCTATTAATTAAAGATATTTCAATATCTTTATATTTTTCATGAAACTTATTTATCTTATCAAGTAAGTAAAATGACGCAATTGAATAAGGAACACCTATAGTTAATTTACCTTTAACTAAACTATTAGTTTCCATCATTGTTCGTTCACCTATAATTAAACTATTACAAGCTTCCTCAACAAAACTTAAAAGTTCTTTCCCTTTTTCTGTTAGAATCATTCCATTAAGTGTACGATAAAATAAAGTAACATCCAAATCTTCTTCAAGCTTTTTTATTGATCTTGATATAGCAGGCTGACTTATATTTAAATTCTTTGAGGCCGTAGACACTGACCCATATTGAGCAACATCATAAAACATCTTGTATAGATTTAAATTCAAGTTACTATTATACATGATATACGCCTCCTAATTTTAAAATCTTCTTTATTGTTACAACATTTGTATTAACAATATCATCAACTAAAGTATATTCTTCATTTTTATCAGCTTTTTTAAATGATCCTTTAGGTGAAATAATTAAATTTTCTTCAATTGAATCTGTATTTCTTACAGATATTTCAAACGGAGCCACTAAACCGCCATAGTTTGCCTCAACATCTAAAAATTCTTCTTCTGATAAATTAAATATATTTTTCCTTTCTCTTGCATATCCTCTTAAAGGACAAAATCTTGATATTTTCCATTTCTTTAAACCATAGAATGATATTTCACTACCTAAAGCTTCAAACATATAATCGAGTTCATTCAAGTTATCTTTTGTAGCAACCGTATTAACTTCTAAAATTATATGTGGATATTTTTCTTTAATATATGGTAATAATTCTTTTATATGTTTATAATGGTCAACACCTCTACCTGTAATTGTATTAATATAAACATTTGGAGAATCAACTGAGAAAGTTAACTTTGATATATATGGTAAATAATTATCTAAATTATCAACAGTTAATGATTTTCCATTTGTTATTAAGGCATTTTCGATTCCTAGTAAATTTGCATACTTAAGTAAATCTTCAAGACCCTTATATAATAAAGGTTCTCCCCCTGCATAAGTGATTCTTGTAACGCCTAAGTTCTTAAGCTTATTAATAATCACGATATTATCTTCAATCTCTCTTGGCTTTTCTTGTAACTCCCTAAAACAATAATGACAGTTTTCATTACAAATATTTGTTAAATTCCAACATACTTTCATTAGAATCTAAGCTCCCTTATATTTAAAAGATCTATACCATATATTTGTTTATAAATAGATTCAACATCTAAAGTCGTCATATTATCACTAGGAAGTTCAAGTTGTTTAGCAGCTTCTAATACATCACTTTCACAGGATCCTTCTATTTTTACATAAGGATTAATCAAAGGCCAATAATCGATTTTAACAATTACATTTTTATACTTATATTCTTCTCTTCTATTCTCTTGATAGTTTCTTGCAACATATCCAAGTCTAATTAATATTTCATTAGTTACATCAAAGTTTTCAACTTCAGTTTCCAATTTTGATGTACCACCTATTGAATATTTATTTTTTATATCTTTAACAGCAAGAGTTGTCTTCTTACCATTAGTACGCAACCTAACCCAAGAATTTGGATTAACTGGGTTAAAGTCATATACGTATCTTTTCTGCATATCATCGCTTATTTTTTCAAGCTTTAGACTTTTAATTTTTTCTTTAAAAGCGTCAATATCTATATCTACAAAAGAGCATTCGTATTCTAAATTACTCACAAAACCACCTCTTTGAGAGCATATAATATAACTTTTTTGCATAAATTGCAAGTAGATATTAACAATCATGCATATATATACAATTTTGTTAATAAATACACTATTTTATTAAGAAAAATAGATGGTTTATTGTCTAAATAGATAATTAGTACTCTTTTTTACCAAAAAGGTTTGCTTTTTTAATACTTTTTTGATAAAATTTTAGATGTATTTAAGGAAGGAGCGAAAATAATGGCTAATATTAAAAGTTCTAAAAAATCTATAAAAACAGACAAAGTTCAAACAGTAGCTAACAATGAATATACTGCTAGAGTAAAAAACTCTATCAAGAGATGTGAAAATGCTATTAAAGCTAAGGATGCAGAACTTGCAAGTTCAGAACTTAAAACTGTTATAGCTAATATAGACAAAGCTTGTTCTAAAGGATTAGTAAAAAAGAATACTTGTGCTAGACAAAAGTCAAGATTAAATAAAAAAGTTAAAGAAATGGGCAAATAATCATTTCTTTTTTTTTATCTTATTGATATGATTATAGTAGGTGATCTAATGAAAAGACTAATTACACTTATAATTTGCATTTCCATTGTTGGTACATCTATTGTTAAACTTCCGGAAATAACTGAAATTATTAACTCATACTTCTACAGTGCTCAAACGGTTGTTTTACCAGAAGCAAATAAATATGCTAAAAATCAAACTTTTGAATATGTAAGTACTACAGATAACTTTGTGCCCTATAACTTTCAAGAATTATTAAATATCTTTTATACAATTTTAGATAGAGGATATCAAAATTTTACATTCTACTGCCCAATCGAATATGAAGATTGTGTTAATGACGTTATTAAAATAAGTGACCCAAATAATAAAGAAATACTTACAACATTAGGAAACTTTGTTTCCCCTTTTAACAACTTTACCATGCTTCGCGTAAAATATGATTCAGCAGGAGAAATAACTGTTAACATTAATTATTCTTATAATACTGAAGATAAAAGATTAATAAATAATAAATTAGATGACTTATGGGCTAAACTTGTAACACCAGAAATGGACGAAGAAGATACTATTTATGCTTTCCATGATTACTTTATTAACACAACAAAATATGATGAAGAATATACAGAAGAAACTAAAAAATATGAACCCACTACTAGTTCTTCATCTAAAGCCAATGGTGTACTATTTGAAGGTAAAGCTATTTGTTCTGGTTATACAGATGCTATGGCACTAGTATTAGACAGATTAAAACTTCCAAACTTCAAAGTTGCAAGCACCACTCATGTTTGGAATGCTGTTAAAATTAATGATCAATGGCTTCACTTAGACTTAACTTGGGATGACCCAGTAAGTTTAGATAAGTCTAAAGATAATTTACTCCACAAATTCTTTTTAATAGATACTAAAACATTATTAGAATTTGATATAGAAGATCATAACTATAATAAATCTTTTTATTTAGAGTTAAAATAAGTGAATCAAAAATGATTCACTTATTTTTATTATCTTCTTAGATTTTTTGTATCTTTGACTTGAGATATTCCACAAAGCTTACATTTTCTTACTGCAATTATTTTTTTATAAGTTTTATTATACTCATCTGTAATAGAACAACTTACTTCACTCCAATTTGTAAATTCGTGTTCACAAATTATTTTACGTTTAATATCTTTTAAAGCTTTATTTGATGAATCAATAAAAGAAGTTTTTTCAGCCATAGGTAAACTAGATACCTCAATATATTGTTTTAGTAATTCTCTATTTAATATTAAAGACTTAATGCCTTCTAGCCTACTTTCATATAAACATCCATAATAATCATTTATTAAATCTATTAATTCCATTTTTTTATCAAGGCTAAAATTCATAAGTGTGTTTATTAAGCCCTCAATAACTGCATATTTATCACTCAAACAAATAGTATCGTCAGTTAATGCTCTTTCAAATAGATTAAACATCTCACTCTTTTCCTCTCCAAAGATATCATCTATTCTATTTAAGCGTTCTGTTACGGCAATTTTATTTATAAATTTCATTGGTTCTTTATAAATTTTTGATAAAATAACTTCTCTAATATCACATAAAAGTTTCTTATTTTGCTTATAAACTTCTTTATTATGATTATCCAATATAGAAATCATTAAATCTAAATTTTTAAGCATCTCGACATTACTAGTTTTATAAAAATATTTTGCTAAAGTATTAACATCTTCTTGAAATACTTTATTAAGTTTTTTTGAGTCGGTTGAAATAATGTAGAATATTAAGTTTCCTAAACACTCTAAATCTTCTTCACTAATATTTTTTAAAATTTTTAAAGCTATATCTTCTGGCATAATAAACCTCTTTTCTAAAGAAATTATTATACCATACAATAATAAAAAAACTAGTAATTAATTTATATTACACCAAGAGTAAAAAGGTATTATAACAATACCTTTCTTATCTATTCATTTAATAGTATTCTATCTAATAATTTAAAACTATTAATTATTATTTAATTGTTTCAATTTCTTCAATAATAATATCTAACATATTTTTCTTCTTATTTTTCATAACAAGATAACTAGATGCTGCTAATGCACAACCTAAAGTTGTTGTTATAGCTAGATTCTTAATTATTTTCTTCATATTATCAGCTCCATTAATAGTATGAGCTTAATTTTTAAATTTATTCATAATTAATTCAGTTAATGAAGTTTTTCTTTCTTTACTATAAGAATTTTTAACTGCATACATAAAAGAATCAGCATCACCAATAATTACTAAAGATTTTTTTGCTCGTGATACACCTGTATATAAAAGTTTATTATAAAGCATGCGAGTATACTCCCTGCTCATAGGTATAATAACATGATTAAATTCACTACCCTGACTCTTATGAATACTCATAGCGTAAGCATGCTTAATAGTCGGTACTTCATCTTTTTTTATAGTAACTCTATTGCCATAAAAATCTATCGTCATAAATTCAGATGATTTTTCGGGATTTATAGATTTTATATAACCTATATCTCCATTAAAAATATTTTGATCAATATTATTAACAAGATTGATAACTTTATCATTCTCTCGATATATTAATGAGCCAATATGCACTTCATTTAACTTAGGACTTGCTGGATTAAATAATTCTTGTAAAATTACATTTAAATTGTCTATTCCGTTTTCTCCTTTATACATTGGAGCAAGCACTTCTAAGTCCCTTTCCGTCATACCTTTATCAATACATTTATTCACAATTGTCTTAAGCATAGCTTTAATATTTTTTCTATCACAAGGAAGAAAATTATAATCATCCTTTTTATTTTCTAAATCTATATAGTCATCAACATTCTTAATTTCTTGAGCTAAAACAGGTATATAAGAATTATCACTTTGTCGATAAATATTAGATAAGCTTACATGAGGAAACATATCAGATGAAATAAGGTCTTTTAAAACATTCCCAGGACCCACCGATGGTAGTTGATGCTCATCCCCTACAAATACGATTTTTACATCACTATAAATTCCCCTTAGTAGACTTGCCATTAATTCTGAATCAATCATACTTACTTCATCAACAATTATAAATTTATGTTCATTTTTATTAAGTTCATTTATTCCAAATTCTTTAGTTTCATGATTCCACTTTAAATATCTATGAATAGTGGATGCTCCAAAGTTTGTTGTCTCACTCATTCTTTTGCTAGCTCTACCAGTAGGAGCTAAAAGTGCAACTCTTCTCCCCATCTGTAAATCCGTTAGATTATTCATATATTGGTACATTCTTAAAAGTCCATTTATAATTGTAGTCTTTCCTGTTCCAGGACCACCAGTTATAATTGTAACTGAATTAAGTAAACTTTCTTTAATAGCTTTAATTTGTTCATCATTATATTTAATATTAAACTCTTTTTCAATTTCTTCTAAATAATTATTAAAGTTCCCAATCATTTTAGTATCTGATGAATACAACTTAAATAAAGCATCTCTTATATATAACTCATCATAATAATTATTTGATAAATAATATTTATCTTTCAAAACTTTTACTGCACCAATATTTTCAAGATTAGATATTAGTTTATCCATTATATCATATAAATCTATTTTAAATTCAGCCAAAACATATTCATATATTTCTTCTTTATAAGAATAAGTATCACCAGATGCAAATGTTAGTCTCTTCATTGCCTCAATTATACAAGCAAGTCTTCGCATATCATTAGTTTCATCAAATATATTAAAGTATATTTTATCAAGCTTATTAAAATCAACAAAATCAACTAGTGAATATAAATCACTTTTGATAATCTTTTTAGCATTAGTTCCATATAAACTTATAATCCTTGTAATCTCTTTTACGGAAAATCCTAAACCTTTTAAATAAACAATAATCTCATCAGCATCATAATAGGAGATAATTGAATTATATATTTTTTCAGCTGATATCGGAGAAATCTTACATTTAAGTAAATTATTCTTATCTTCCTTTATTAAAGCAAGGGCGTTATCTCCCAAAGTTTCAACAATCTTTTTGGCAGTTTTTTCACCACATCCTTTAACAAATGACGAACTCAAGAACTCTAAAACTGCATCTTTCCCCTCTGGTTCAACACGCTCATATTCTAATACTTGAAATTGATAACCATATCGTTCATGAAATATATAGTTTCCACGAAAAAGATATATTTCATCTGTATTTAATTCAGGGAAAAAACCTGTAAACGTTATAGTTTTATTTAAAATATCGTCTTGAACATCACTTTCTTGTACACGAAAAAGACCAACAGTATAACCTGAATCAGATGTATAAATGGAATTCTTATATTTACCCTTGATGTAATTCATTAGTATCACCTTATCTAATTTTATCATATTTATTATAATTATTAAATATAAAAACGTACATTTGTTTTTATAAAAATAAATTAGTTAATATAATAACTTATAAATATTAAAAAATATGTCGAATAAAAAAAGATGATAAAAAATCATCTTAAAAATACTCAGGATTAGTTCTCTTTATTTCTCTTCTTATTATAAGTATTTTTTCTTGATTTTTTAATTCATCTATATAAGAATCTACTTTAGAATAAAATGAACTAGGACTCTCTACTCCATTTAACGCACTTACAAAAGATGAAGATAAAACACTTTTAGATTCAAGCGATTTTAAAACATGTCTTGGTTCTAAATAGTTCCAAGCCTCATCCGTAATATCATAAAACAAAAAACATTCAATTATTAAATCTAATATAGTATTTATCTTATACTCAACGTAATCAGATAATAAGGCTTCATCTAAATCACACAATTTAATATGACTATTACTGTTAACTAAAATATTTCTAGAATGTATATCAATAAATTGAATTCCAATACTTTCTAGTTCTAAAATAACTTTAATTAACTCACCTATTATTTTTCCTTTATCAATTGTAGAATCATGATACATGTCCTTAAAATCACCATAATCTTCATGATATTTTCCACAAAAAGCTTTTATATCACCCTGTTCATCTTGGTAAATATGATCAAGTATAGCATAATCATCAATTGTTAATTTATCTTTATTTTCATTAATTCTTTCCAATGTTTGAAGAGAAGACGAACCTTTTCTTCTTTTTATAAAATAACCATTTATAACACCATGAACATTATTTTTAAGAAATTCTTTAATTTCCGGAGTCCAAACCATTTTTTCCATAATACATCTCTTCTTTTTCGCGTCCTATTCTAACACACATATATATTTTATGCAAAAATAAAAGACTTCATAAAAAAATTAAGTTAAATAAAACTTAATTTTTTATTATATTAGTAATCAAGATTTCTTTAAAAATATTTTAAATATTATATACTTAGACTCATTTTCTACTTCTATGGTACCATTGTGAAGTTCCACAATTTCTTTTGTTATTGGAAGACCTAATCCAGAACCTCCAGAAGATGAATTTCTTGCACTATCTCCACGATAAAATTTTTCAAATATCTTATCTAATTTATAAGCTGGTATTTTTTCTCCTTCATTTTTGAATTCTAAATAAATAACATCTCCCTTTTCTTTCACAGTTATTGTTATAACAGTATTAGATAGAGAATAATGAACTGCATTTTTAATTAGATTACTAAATGCTCGGGCTAGTAAATCTCCATCACCATAGAAAACCAAATTTTTAGGAGAATTCAAAACAATATTTAAACCTTTCTCTTTTAATAATGGATAACATTCTTCAATTAATTGATTTAAAAGTATAATTAAATCAATATTATTTTTATTTAATTGCATTTCATGTAAATTATACCTAGTTATTTCAAAAAATTGATTAGTTAAATCTTCTACTCTCATAGCTTTATTAAGAGCAATATTAATATATTTATTTCTAATCTCTTTACTAACATTTTTCTCTTCATTTAAAATATTTAAATAACCAATTACAGATGTAAGTGGTGTTTTTAAATCATGAGCCATATAAAGTATTAAATCATTTTTCTTACGTTCTTCCTCTTTAGCTTTTCTACTACTTTCAAGTAAGTGTATTCTTATTCTATTTAACTCTGTTTCAAGTAATTCTAAATCATCAGATAAAATAATTTTCTCATCAGGATTATCAATAATAGATTCAAATGAAGAAAACAATTTATCCATATAACTATTATCTCTTTTAATAACAATAAATGATGAAATAAGAACAACTATTACATAATAAATAAGTAAAATCTGCCATTTATATCTCATAATTTTATACCAAAGTATAGAATCAAAATCATTTAAAATATTGGCAAAAGTTTCATTAAATATAACATCTATTAAAAGTAACGTCATAATCATTATGAAAAATGATAAACCAAGTATTTTTACACAAGATATTGCTGCTCTTTCATTTTTAAATCTTCTTATTTCATTCGTCTTCAATTTTATATCCTACTCCCCATACAGTTTTAATAAATTTAGGGTTCTTTGGAGAATCACCTAATTTTTCTCTTATTCTTCTGATATGAACCATTATTGTGTTATTACTGTCAAAATACTTTTCTTTCCATACTTTTTCAAATAATTCTTCACTACTTACAACTTTCCCCTTATGACTCATAAGATAGTAAAGTATATCAAACTCAAGTGGTGTTAAAAATATTTCTTTATCATACACTGTACATTTATGAGAATATAAAGAGATGGATAATCCACTAGCATAAATAGAATTACTTTCCTCATTATAATCTTTAGACCTTCTTATCGCCGCTTTTACACGAGCTATAAATTCAAGATGATTAAATGGTTTGGTTATATAATCATCAGCTCCTAACATAAGGCCTCGCACCTTATCTTCATCAGCTATTTTTGCAGTAAGAAAGATAACTGGAAATTTTAAATTTTTCCCTCGTATAAGTTTTACTAAATCAAAACCATCTAAGCCATCAACCATCACATCCAAGATAGCTAAATCAAGTTCTACAGTTTCAATTATATGTATTGCATCTTTAGAATTATAGCACTTTTTGACATTAAATCCTTCATTTTTAAGAATTAATTCCAATAAATCAGCAATTTCAATTTCATCATCTAAGACTAGTACATTCATACAAAACACCTAAATTTATTATAGCACTTTTTTATTCTTTTTTAATAGGTTTGAGTCAATGTAAGAAATTCTTAAGAATTATCTTCATATGTCTTATTTTACAAAGTATTTTTCGAGCACTTTTAAATAATTTATACTTTATTGGTTTAAAAGGAATATAAACTTCCCCAATTAATTCAACAAAAGATCCACCAAAACCTTTCTTAAAACGATATAAACCACCAGTGTCTCCTTCTTCCATTGACACTCCTCTAAAATCATAAACAAAACATCCCACATTAATGGCATTTTGTATCATCGTCCATTGCAAAAGATATGTTGGCATATAATTTCTATATTCATTAGAACTTGCACCATAAAGATAAGTCATTGTTTTACCATAAGTAATCATTAAAGCCCCAGCTAATGGAATATCATTATAATAAGCAATATATATTTTAGATTTATCTTTAAAAGAAGACATAATTTTTTCGAAATATTCTTTTTTTCTTATACCGAAACAATCTCTTTTTCCAGTTATTTCCATTAATTTATAAAAATCATCAATACCTTCTTCACCAAACTGCTTTATAATTATTCCTTTTTTTATAGATAATCTAATATTATACCTAGTCTTTTTTGAAAATTGATTAAATACTTCATCACTAGATTTATCTTTTAGATTAATACGGAAATTATGTCGGGCTTGTATTGCTTCACTAAAATTCATTGCACGATTATTAATAGAAAATCCAAGAGAGGTTACTATTTCTTTAAATCTTTCATTATTATCTTCAATATTTGGCTCAATAATAATAGCAAAAGCATGATACTTATTTTGTAATTCATCTATTTTTGTTTTAAAATATCTCATTGTCTTTTCATTTTCAATATCACCAATCGGTCCTCTTGGAACATACATAAAATAGCCAAAAAGTGGTATCTTTCTAATTAGTATACTCATACAGGCAGATACTTCATCTGATTCATCTTTATAGGTTAGCACAACCTGTTCCCATAATTCTTTTACATTTGCCCACTCTTTGGATTGTTGAAAATCTCCATAAATACTTTTTTCCATAAATTCTTCATATGATTTCATTTTTTTCATCACCTAAAAACATTATAAGAAAAAAGATTATTCAAGTTTTTAAAAATTAATTACCAATTTATTAAGATTTTCTTAAAATTATTATATAAAAAAAGATTAAGTAATAACTAACTTAATCTTTTAATTACATCTAAATATATTATATTGATATTTTACAATTAGGACATCTAAATTATATCATAAATTTAATATTTTTAGTAACCTAATTAAGTACTCTTTATCATCAAATTCATTAATTGCAAAACACTTCTTGCCTAAATCTTTAAATGATGCTCCGCACGAAAACAAGACATCCTTATCAATTATAATGAATCTATCATGAAAGGAATTGTTATTGATAAAAGTTATATTATTGTACTGATATTCATACTTTTTCTTTAACGTATTATCCATGTTTTTAGATACTATTATTATATGCTTTTCTATTTTTTTCAAGATATCTAAAAGTTCCTTACCTGCATAATTATCTATTATTATAATTTCTTCTTTAGATTTATTAAAAATATCTAAAATTAGTGAATATGCATCATACAGTTCTCCTTCAAAGAAGATTTTATTCATTTCTTTTTCCCCTTTGAAATTATCAAATGTTTTTTCTAATCTCAAAATTCTATTTTCATGATTAACCAACATTTCATTGTTTGATATATTATTTGCAAAATATCTTCTCATTTTTACAAATGCATCAATAATTTGTATATTTACTTTAACTGCTATATCACTTTTTAAAAGACCTGATAACATCATTATACCTTGTTCTGTTAAAACATAAGGTAAATATTTAAAATGTTGACCTCTCATGTTCTTGTTTTTGTTTAAGATCGCAAATTGCGACCTTAAAGACATTTCATCGTTTGTTAATTGAAAACAAAAAGTATCAGGGAATCTTTTTATATTTCTTTTGATAACTTCGTTTATTCTTCTTGTCTCAACTTGATAAAGCTTAGCCACATCAGATGATAGCATTACTTGTACACCTCGAATTTCATAAATCATATCTTCAATTACTATATTTTCTCTTTCTACTATCTCATTCATTATATTTTCTCCTTTTTTCAAATAAAAAAGAGACACTCATCTTATAAATAAGTATCTCCGCATCATGTTGATTTCTATTTTGCCTCTAGAAATAAACCCTATCGATTAAATTGTCATATAAATACTAGGCAAACTATTTAATACACTTTCATTATATATTAATAATTTAACATAAGCAACAAAAAAAGACTAAGATATTTCTATCCTAGTCAAGATCTATAATAACCAATTATGCTTGTTTTTCTTTTATTGCAGCTTGTGCAGCAGCAAGTCTAGCAATTGGAACTCTAAATGGTGAACATGAAACATAATTTAGTCCAACATTATGACAGAATTCAACACTTGAAGGATCTCCACCATGTTCTCCACAAATACCTAATTTAATATTTGGTCTAGTAGATTTTCCTTTTTCAACAGCCATTTTAACTAAAGAACCAACACCAACTTGATCAATCTTAGCAAATGGATCTTGTTCATAAATCTTAGTTTCATAATAAGAATTTAAGAATTTACCAGCGTCATCTCTTGAGAATCCAAAAGTCATTTGAGTTAAATCATTTGTTCCAAATGAGAAGAATTCAGCTTCTTTAGCAATTTCATCAGCAGTTAAAGCAGCTCTTGGAATTTCAATCATTGTACCAATGTGGTATTCCATATTTGAACCCTTTTCTTCTTTAACTTTTTCAGCTGTTTCAACAA
>CAZWST010000046.1:0-13128 GCA_964636965.1 uncultured Muribaculaceae bacterium | reverse complement strand
TGTCAGGATTAATGGCAAAACCTGATGGAACAGTTTCAGAAGTTCCAATTACATCTTCTCTAGTTGAGGGACGTAAAGTTAATGAGTTCTTCTTAAATACACATGGTGCTCGTAAAGGTTCTGCCGATACAGCATTACGTACAGCAGACTCAGGTTACTTAACTCGTCGTTTAGTAGATGTAGTTCAAGATATAATCGTAAAAGAAGAAGACTGTGGATGTTTATCAGGACTTGTAGTACGTGCATTTATTAATGAAAAAGATGGTTCAGTTATTGAATCACTTGCTGATCGTATTACTGGACGTTTTGCAGCAAAACGTATAATAAACCCAGAAACAAAAGCTGTAATTGTTGAAAAAGATGAAATGATTACAGAGTCTCTTGTATCTAAAATAGAAAAAGCTGGAATTACAGAAGTTGAAATTCGTAGTGCATTAACTTGTACATCAGCTAATGGTGTATGTCAAAAATGTTATGGTACAAACCTTGCAACAGGTAACCTAGTTGAAACTGGAGAAGCTGTTGGTATTATGGCTGCTCAATCAATTGGTGAGCCAGGTACTCAGTTAACAATGCGTACATTCCACTCAGGTGGTGCTGCTCATGGTGGAGATGCCGATATCACTCAAGGTCTTCCAAGAGTTGAAGAATTATTTGAAGCTCGTATACCAAAAGCAAAAGCTACTATTGCTGAAATTACAGGTAAGATTATTAATATCGAAAATGTTAATGGTAAGTGGAAAGTAACTATTAAAAATGATGTTGAAGAAAGAGATCATATTACATCATATGAAGCTAAACTTTTAGTAGAAGTAGGAGATCAAGTAACATCTGGACAAAAGTTAACTCAAGGTTCAATCAGTCCAAAAGAATTACTTGCTGTAACTGATCCAATTACAACTCAAGAATATATTCTTAAAGAAGTTCAAAATGTATATAAATCGCAAGGTGTTGATATTTCAGATAAACATATTGAGATTATTGCAAGTAGAATGATCAATAAGATGAAAGTAGTAGACGAAGGAGATTCTGATTTAGTTGCTGGATTAACAGTTTCAATGCGTGAATTCACAGAAAGAAATAAACCAGTAATATTATCTGGAGGAGTTCCTGCAACAGGACGTCCAGTAATCTTAGGTATAACTAAATCTGCTCTTGAAACTGATTCATTCTTATCAGCTGCATCATTCCAAGAAACTACAAAAGTATTAACAGACGCTGCAATAAAAGGAGAAGTAGACTACTTAAAGGGATTAAAAGAAAATGTAATCTTAGGAAAACTTATCCCAGCAGGTACTGGAGCAAAAGAATATTCAGATATTTCAATTGCTTTAGAAAAAGAATACTTATCTGATGATGCATCAGAAGTTCTTGAAAATCAATTTATTGATGATGAAGAAGTTGTAGAAGAGGAATTAGTAGTATTAGAAGAAACAAATGAAGAGGCTGAATAATCAGCTTCTTTTTTTTATAATCTAAACAAATTTAAAAAATTTGCTAAAAGCTATTGATTTAAAAGTTAGTTTTATACTATAATGAATTTAAGGGTACAATACCCTAATGGGGATAAGGTTTTTTTAGGGCGCAGCAACAAGAGTATACAACTGACAGCATAAGAAAATACAACAAGAGAAGATGCGTAGAAACAACTAAGGATTTAACAACAAGATACATACAACTTTGAATTATACAACGAGAAATTATTATTTGACCCATGTTATAAAAGTTTAGAGAAATCTAAACTTTTTCTTTTGTTTATATTTAAAAACACATCCTTATCTTGTATAATAATATTAGTACAAGACAAGGATGTGTTCACGATGGATGAAAAACTTTTAAGATTTTTTAAATTAGTAAACTATAATGATGCAATAGCTTTTGAAAATGCAACACTAAAGGATATGGTAGTAAATACAAAAGAGAATTCGTGGACTTTAAGAATAATTGCGCAAGATATTATCAATATAAATTCAATTATGAATTTAAAAAAACTATGTGCTGATGGAGTAGATAAGGTAAATAAGATTAATATTGAAATGAGTTATGAAAATGTTAATCCTGATGATGTACTTGAATATTTTATATATTTTCTAAATAAGGTAATTCTTCAAAATCCATCGCTTCTTGGAATAAACACAGATAATATTCATATAGATGATGAAGTTATAATTGTTGAAGTAACTTCTAAAATAGAAGAGACGACTTTAAAAAAAGAATGCAAAAAAATCAGTAAGACATTAGATGATTTAGGTATACATGGTTTTGAAGTATCTTTTGTAATTAATGAAAGTGAACAGACTCGCGTAAAAGAACAAATTGAAAAAGAAAAACAAGAAGTAGTTATACCAAAGAGAATAGAAAATACTGAAAAACCTAAATGGCAGGCTCGAAAAAAAGTTGAATATCAAAGAGAAGGAATTGTTCCAATATCTTCTATTACTAGAGAAGAAAACAGTGTTAACATAGAAGCTTATGTTTTTGATTCAGAATATAATGCTTTAACCAAAAAAGATGGAACACCATTATATCTTGCCACTTTAAAAATAAGTGATAACACTTCAAGTATTCTTGCTAAAACATTTGCTCGAGATGAAGAAGAATTTGCTGAATTAGGTAAGAATTTAAAGAAAGGTAAATGGTTTCATTTTACTGGACAAGTAAGATATGATGATTATGCCAAAGATTTAGTATTCCAAATGCGTGATTATGAAGAAATTGCAAATCCAGAAATAAAAAGAATAGATGACGCTTTAGAAAAACGTGTTGAATTACACAGCCATACTATGATGAGTCAAATGGATGGTGTATGTGATGAAGTAAAACTTGTTAATCAAGCAATTGCTTGGGGACATGCTGGTATAGGTATAACTGATCATGATTGCTGTCAGGCTTTTGCTCATGTATTTTCTACTATAACAAGTTACAATAAGGGTAAGAAAAAAGAATTTGATGCAAAAATTGCTGAAAATGAAAAAACAATAGAAGAACTAAAAGAAAGTGGTAAAACTGAAGGAATCGTAGAGTTAGAAAAATACATTGCTGAATTAAAAGAAGAAAAGAAAAATTATAAACCATTTAAAGCAGCTTATGGTGTTGAACTTGAAATGTGTGAAAGTTCATTAAATGTGTGCTTTAATCCAAGTGATGAATTAATAGAAGGAAACACATTTGTTGTATTCGATACCGAAACAACAGGATTCAATCCAGGACTTGGAGACTCTATGATTGAAATAGGTGGAGTTAAAATAAAAGATGGAGAGGTTATTGATCGTTTTGATGAATTAATTAATCCCGGACACCATATTGATGAACAAATAACAAGAGTTACAAATATAAGTGATGATGATGTAAAAGATGCTGACAGCGAAGAAAATGTAACTAAGAGATTTAAAGAATGGATTGGTAATCTTCCATTGGTTGCACATAATGCAAGATTCGATAAAAATATGCTTGATATGGCATATTATAAGTATGATTTAGGCACACTTGATAATCCAATAATAGATACACTTATGTTATCAAGAATCATAAATCGAGACCAAAAGAAACATAGCTTAAAAGCTTTAGGTAAACTATATGGAGTTGATACAGGTGAAGAAACTGATGACGATGAAGAATCAGAAGAATTACCATCAACTGCACAAAAACTTGATGAAGAAACTGCTAGAGAATTATTAAGTGTTAAAGTAGATGGGGAAGAACTAATCAAATCAATTGATGTAGAATACAGTGAAGCTGAAATATCTACAGAAGAAAGAATTAAGAAAACCAAAAAAGAGTATTATCTTAATATGGTATACAAAGCTTCTAAAACTGAAAGCATTAAACTTGAAGTAACAGTTGGTGAAGAAAACGAATTAGTTGACTTTAATGATAAAGTAACTCTACATCCTGCTGAAAATATTATTGAAATAAAATACACTACTGCCTTTGGTATAAAAGTAGTTAACGCAAGCGTTTATGTTGGACAACACCATGGAGCAGATGTAGACTCAGAAAATACAGGTTATATTTTTAATAAGATGTTAAGTCAAATTGATGGAATAAAAACTTTAAAAGAGCTAAATGATCTTGGGCTTCTTGAAAGTATTGCCATAAAAAATAATCCAAAATATATGGCAAATGTTGGAGAAATTTGTACATATAAAAATTATGTTAGAAAACTAGAAGAAAATGAAGAACCAGAAGAGAAAACAGTTTATCCATTTGAACAATATGGTAATCATGATTATGTATGGAAATTTCCATGGTGTAAAGAAAATCATTTACAAATGTATGAAAATATTCCAGCAAAAAGTTTTACAGAACATTCAGCTAATATGTATGACAATTTAAAGCATGTAACATTCATAGCTAAGGATAAAATTGGATTAAAAAATTTATTTAAAATTATAAGTTTTGCTAACACAAATTTTATTCAAAAAAATGCTAAAATTCCAAGAAAACTAACTAGTGAATATCGTGAAGGACTTTTAGTAGGGTCAGCCTGCATGAATGGCGAAATATTTTACTTAGCTGAAACTCGAACTGAAGAAGATTTAATTGAAGCAATGAAGTTCTATGATTATATTGAAGTTCAACCACTTGAAAACTATTCTCATCTTTTAAGTGATCATTCTATAAATAATTTAGAACATTTAAAAAAATGTATTAAAAAGATTATTGATTGTGCAAAGAAATGTGGGAAAATAGTAGTAGCAACAGGTGATGTTCACAATATCGATAAGGAAGACAGGTTATATCGTGAAATAATCGTAAACCAAAATGTTCCAGGTAAAGGAAGACATCCTCTTGCTAAATATTTATCTCCATCGCTTAAAAATAATAGTAATAAAGAAAATATTAATAAAGCCATTGAAAAAGCCAAAAAGAATGGGGTAGAATTATCTAATATTGATATAAAAGTATTAAAATATGTTTATGCTTTAACAAGTTTAAATGATTTGCCAATTACATCATCTTTAATTGCAAGTATTTATTCTATTGATAAAAAAATTCCAGATGAAGAACAAATGAAAAAAGATGATAACGAAAAGAAGTATATAATAGATGCATCATTAAGAAAACTTCAAATTGGAAATTTAATATCAGTTAACTATAGTGATGGTACTTATACTTTAATTGCGAAACATGATAAAGGAGATTTAATTGAAGAAGGTCATATTCCAAATCAATTCTTTAGAACAACAAATGAGATGTTAAATGAATTTAGTTGGCTAAAAGATGATGCGCTTATACATGAAATAGTGATTGAAAATCCTAATAAGATAATTGATATGTTAGAAGAAATTGAAGTTGTAATTTATCCTGATAAGCCATTTTCTCCAATTATTGAAAATTCACAAGAAACATGTCGTGATTTAGTCTTTGAGCGTGCTTGGAGCATGTATGGTAATCCACTTCCTCGAAATATTGAAGAACGTATTGCTCAAGAGTTCTATGGGGATAAGATCAATGCCTTAGTATTAGAAAAAATATCCCTTGAACATCCTGAGTTGAGTGATGAAGAAAAAGATGAAATGTTACCATCTGTAATCCATGAAGTAATCATGTCTGGTTATGATGGTGTAGTTGAGCTAAAAAAAGAACAAGTGCTTAGAAATAATCCAGAATTAACTAATGAAGAAGCAATTTCAAAAGCTAAAGCTGAACTAACTGGTATAATTGGTGGAGGATTTGACGTTATATACTTAATTGCTCAGAAACTAGTTAAACACTCAAATGATGATGGCTATTTAGTTGGATCACGTGGATCAGTTGGATCATCATTTGTTGCAAGTATGATGGGAATAACAGAATGTAATGGTTTACCAGCGCACTATTATTGTCCGAATTGCCAACACAGTGAATTTAATGATGAAGAGGGTGTACCTTATTCAGAAAATTACCCATCAGGATTCGATTTACCAAATAAAAATTGTCCTAAATGTAATACTTTAATGATTCACCAAGGTAACGATATGCCATTTGCAACATTCCTAGGATTTGCTGGAGAAAAAGTTCCTGATATTGACCTTAACTTCTCCGGAGATAACCAAGCAAGTGCACATGAATATACAAAAGTATTATTTGGTACTGATAATGTTTATCGTGCTGGAACAATTGGTACAGTTGCTGATAAAACGGCATTTGGTTACGTTCAAGGATTCTTTGAAGAAAAGATGTTTAATAAATTAAGAACTGAAGCAAGGTCTTTAGGATTAGACGTAACTGGAAAAGATGAACTTAAGAAAAAAGGAATAATTAAAAGTACAGTAAGGGTTCCAGAAGTTGAAAGACTTGCTGTTGGATGTACAGGAGTTAAAAGAACTACAGGTCAACACCCAGGAGGAATTGTTGTTGTACCAGGGTATAAAGATATATGGGATTTTACACCATTTCAATATCCAGCTGATGATCCAACAGTTCCATGGAGAACAACACACTTTGATTACCACGTAATAGATGCCGACCTTTTAAAACTAGATATACTTGGACACGATGATCCAACAGTATTAAGAATGCTTCAAGATTTATCGGGAATAGATGTTACCCAAATAGATCTAGGAGACTTAGACACCATGAAAATATTTACTGGACCAGAGATTTTAGGAGTAGATAGATATCGTCTTCGTGGACTTACTGATAAAGAAGGAAGAAAATACTGCCCAACTGGAACTCTTGGAATACCAGAATTTGGAACACCATTTACTCTTGGAATGCTTGAAGAAACTAAACCAACAACATTTGCCGAACTTATCAAGATTTCTGGACTTTCACATGGTACTGATGTTTGGCTAGGTAATGCCAGAGATCTTTGTACACCAGATGAAAACGGAAATATTCAAGTACCATTTAAAAATGTTATAGGTTGTCGTGATGACATCATGGTTAACTTAATTCAAATGGGACTTCCACCAGCTAAAGCCTTCAAAATAATGGAATTTGTTCGTAAAGGAAAACCAAGTAAAGATCCTGAAGGTTGGAAGGGCTTTGCTGAAACAATGAGGGAATACAATGTTCCAGAATGGTATATAGATTCATGTAGAAAGATTAAATACATGTTTCCAAAAGCCCATGCAACCGCGTATGTTACATCAGCATTTAGAATTGCATGGTTTAAAGTTCATCATCCAATTTGGTATTACTGTGCATTTCTTTCAATAAGAAAAGATCAATTTGATGTTGCCTCAATGATACGAGGAGAAGACGCAATTAGAGATAAAATAGATGAAATAGATGCAAAAGGAAATCAAGCAAGCAATAAAGATTTAGGGGTCAGAGAATCATTACTTATTTGTCTAGAAATGGTAGCAAGAGGTTTCCATTTTGAAAACATAAATATTGAAAAAAGTGATGCAACTAAATTTGTTATAACAGATGATGGTACAGGATTAATTATTCCATTCACTGCACTTGATGGTTTAGGTGCAAACGTTGCTGAAGCTATAGTTAAAGCAAGAAATGAGTCACCATTTATCTCTCAAGAAGATTTACAAAAGAGAGGTAAATGTCCATCATCCGCTATTGAAAAATTAAAGATGCTAGGCTGCTTAGATAACTTAAGTGAATCTAATCAATTATCATTATTCTAATTAATTTATGCAGAGTGATACAAACTCTGCATTTTTTATGTCAAATAATGTATAAATTAATTGATTTTAGTCTTGACAGAACAATTTAGTCTTGCTAAAAAAAATGGTATTCTTAATGTAGGGTAGTCTGCATATTTTTAGACTATTAACTATAGAAAGGAAATATCAATGAAAAAGAGAAATTATATAATTATATTAGTATTGTTACTTGTAATTGGATTTGCAAGTGTAACAACCAACTTAGTAATAAATGGAACATTGAATTTAGCAATGAATGAAGATGATTTAAATATTTATTTTTCGAATGCTAAAGAAAATGGAACAAAGAAGCTAAGTCTAATAAAAGACAAGAAAACAATCGAGTTTGATGCCAATCTAAGTGAAGTAGGTGATAGTTACACACTTGATTATGAAGTAACTAATGGTTCATTCCAATATGATGTAGCACTTTCAATAAAAGTAGATAGTGAAGGAGAAGACTATATAACAGTAAACAACACATTCAATACAGATAAGTTATTAGAGGCTCAAAATAAAAGAGAAGGAAAACTAAGAGTAGAATTAAAAAAAGCAGTAATAGAAGATACTACTTTTAAAGTAACAATAACGATAAATGCCGAAGCAAAAGGAAGGACGACTCTAGGAGAAGTAGTCTACAGTGAAGTAGATGAGGAAGAATCATACGTTGAAAATAATATACCTTACTTTTTTGTAAATGTAAGTAACACGGCAGATAATAAGTTAGTATCACCCGGTAGTAAATATACAGTAAAAGTAGAAAACCAAGAAGGATACACAAATGGAATGTTCTACTTTGTAGATTCATTTGGAAATGCATCAAGTGAAGAAAAAGAGTATAAAGAGAGTATAACATCGAGTGAATATACATTTGCAAATGAAAAAGATGAAAACACGTTCAAAGTATATGTAAAAACAGGAGAAGAAAATAATAGAAAAGTAAGATATATAGTAACGATATCATCACCACTAAATGAATCAATAATAACAGGAGAAGTGAGTATTCCAGCAGATAACTTTTGTTTAGAAAACGGATATAATACTTTATCAGACTGTATGATAGCAAGTGACTCAATGACAACAAAAGAAAATGCTATAAAGACGATAAAGGGAAGAAAAGCAGACTTTACAAAAATAGAACCAGAAGTAGTATATACTAAAGTGGAGGCAGAGAATGTCGGATTGAGTGGTACTATGAATACAGCAGTTTATTTCACAGAAGAAGTTCCAAAATTAAATAGTTCCACAGGATTTTACTCTTGGTCATCAAGTAAAGCAAAGTTAGGATACATTAAGGATTATATTTCAACAGACTCAAAAAAATACTATACATACCTTAATACAACAGATACAGGTATGTGTACGACAGTATATATACTTAGAGAGATAGACCCAGTAACAAATAGACTTATTAGAGGAGATACACTTAAAACTAGGCTTGGAGAAACAGCCTCGAATAATCCAGGATTATATGCAACAACGGATGAAGATGGAGAATCTTACTATTACAGAGGAGCAGTGCAAAACAACTATGTATCGTATGCCAATAAGATATGGAGAATAGTAAGAAGAAATGGCGATGGAAGTGTTAGAATGATTTATTCAGGAACTTCACCAACAGCTACAGGAACCGAAGCAGAAATAACGCAATCAGCATATCATGTGGATAAAACTGATCCAACCTTTGGTGGATATAAATATGGGCTAAATCAAGAGTTAAAAACAACTACGGGTTCTTATACTTACACTGAAATAGTAGAAAATAGAACATACTGGTTTGCAGATGATTATAACTATGAAAATGGAATATGTTCATTAACTGGAAATAAGATAAGTGGTAAATGGAAAGACAAATATTCAGACGTAGTGGGGAAAAAGAAATATACATGTTGGGGAACTTCACAAACAGGAACATGTACAATTCTATCAGAAGTAATTGCATCGGTTTCAGCCACAATTGGAATAAATCCAACACAAGCAAGAGTTAAATATCACGGATATCTATCAAAAACTTATGAAGACACATACAAAGATGATCATGATTCAACTATAAAGGGAATTATTGATTCATGGTATGTTAGCAATATAAGTAATTCTCGTGATGAGAATAGTAACCTATACTCAGACTACTTAGCAGATAATACATTTTGTAATGATAGAAGTATTTCTATTACTTCTAATAATCAAACGGGAGTTACTTTAGATGGAAGCACATCGTATGGAGCAGCATACAGAGTAAATGACAACAGAAATCCATCATTGATTTGTCCACGAGAAGAAGATAAATTTACAGTAAGAAACAAAAAATTAAATTATCCAATTGCTCTATTAACAGCAGACGAAACAGTTATGGCTGGCGGTGTTAAAAATGCTTTAAACTCATTATACTATCTAAGTTCAAATCATTTGTATTGGACCATGTCTCCAACAGGATATACTGTTAGTAATTTCTCTCAAAATGTATGGACCGTCTATCAAAATGGCTCACTTTCTTCGGGTCCCATCTCAGGAATCAGGGGCGTTCGTCCAGTAATAAATTTAAAATCCAATGTAAAAATAGTTTCTGGAAACGGAACTGCTGAAAACCCATACCAAGTTAGTTTATAATTAAAAAAGTATCATATAATTCTAGTTAATTAGGTGATGACTAATTGGTATTACTTTTATTATTAAAAAATTTATCCATACTATAAATGGTGATATTCATGAATAATAAAAGTATATGGACTAATTTTTATGATAATATTAAATTTGAACCAATAGATAAAAATATAGAAACTGATGTCGCGATTATTGGTGGTGGCATCACTGGTTTATCTATTGGTTATTTTTTTAAAGATACAAATCTTGACGTATGTATATTTGAGCGTAATAAAATAGGAAGTGGCATAACTTCAAAAACAACCGCAAAGATAACCTTTCTGCAGCAAGGATTAATTTCTAAAATCAAGAATATCTATAATGTACAAACAGCAAATAAATATTATGAGTCACAGAAATATGCAATTAATCAATTAGTAAATATAATTAATAAAAACAATATTGATTGTGACTTAAAAAAGGTTTATAGCTATTACTTTGCAATAAATAAAAATGATATAACAAAAATAATGGAAGAAGAAAATATCCTTAAAAGTTTTAATGAAGAAGTGAGAGCTGTCTCATCTTTACCTGATGGTTTAAAAATTTCTTATGGTATAACTAGCGAGAATACCTATGTGTTTAATCCAATAAAATATTTAAATTCTATAAAAAGTATTATAAAAGATAAAATTAATATTTATGAAAATAGTAAAGTAATAAAATTTGAGAAAGACGAAAATGGTTATATTTTAGATGTAAATAATTATAAAGTTAAAACCAAATATTTAATAATAGCATCGCATTATCCATACTTCTTACTGCCATTTCTTATGCCGTTAAAATGTTCCTTAGAAAAATCATATATTGGATGTTTCGGGACAAAAGAAAAAAGCAACTTCAGTGCTATAAGCGAAGCAAATTCAGTTTTGTCTATACGCTATTTGGAATGTAATAAAGAAAAATATAAACTCTTACTTACTAATTCTCATAATGTAATAAAAAGATTAAATGAAGAAAACAATTTTAAAAATATTCAAATGAAAAATCCTGATTACATGTGGTCAAATATTGATGTAATAACTAAAGATTATATGCCATATATCGGTTCAATTGCTGATAATCTTTTTATAGCAACTGGATATAATACATGGGGTATGACTAATGCAACTCTTGCAGGCACAATCATAAGTGATATAATTCTTAATAATAAAAATGATTATATAGACTTATTTAATCCTAAAAGACATAATAATTTAAATACTCTTATTAAATATCCGCTATACAGTATCTATAGTGCATATTCTTTTCTTAATAGTAAAATAAACAAGAAAAAACCTTGGTATAAAGATGTAGTATTAAAAAGAATAAATGGCATTGATGTTGGAATATATAAAGATGAAAATGATCTTGAACATATTGTAAAAACAACTTGTCCACACCTAGGATGCAGTTTAATATTTAATTCTATAGAAAAAACTTGGGACTGTCCTTGTCATGCTTCAAGATTTGATATAGATGGTAAAGTAATTTCTGGCCCTAGTAACTATGATATAAGTTTTAAATGTAATAAATTATGAAATGTATAATATTGTAAAATTCAAAAAAAATTACACCCAAACACTTGTACAAAAAAAAAAAAAAAATGCTATATTTACAGTAGGAAAGTCCGCCCATAAACGGATTGTCTATTGAAAGGGTGAAGGTGTATGAAAAAAAGAAATATAATAATATTAGTCATGTTTCTAACTATTGGATTTGCCGCATTATCAACAAGCCTTGATATAAGTGGAAAATTAAATATTGGTTTTGATTCGAATGATTTTTTATCATCAGTTATTTTTACATATGCCAATACGGAAACAGGAGTAAAAGCAGAGATAACTGATGATGGTAAAAAAATTGATTTCGAAACAGAGAGAATTGAAAATGTAGATCAAACATCAACACTTGAATTTGATATTACAAACAAATCACGCCAGTACGATGCAAGTGTTATAATTAGTTGTGGCATTAATGAAGAATTTAAATCTTTTGAGGACTATATATCAATAGATAATTCACTAGAAAGCCCATTTGAACTAGTTTCTGGAGATACAAAGACAGGAATCGTGAGTGTTAAACAAAACCAAGCCAATAGTGAATCCTTAAATAGTGAAATTAAGTTTACTTGTACATTAGAAGTAATACCAAAAGAAAGAGAAACACTAGGCGATGAAATTCCAGTTGGTCCTCCTGAAATTAATGTTTTAGTTATGGGAGATGAAATACAGCAAGAACTTCCAATTAACTTAACAGCAATAGTAAATAGTAATAATAAACAAGTAGATAACGCAAAATGGATTTTAAACAACGATAGTAGTTTATTAGGGTTAGATGAAGACTTATATGAAGGAGGCCTATCTGATGAAAATGATATAGACTTAGAGATTACTACGCCAGGGACATATTATTTGCATGTTTTTACAAAAGAAAAACGAACACCTCAGGAAACTGTGATAGGACCTATAACTGTTCAAGCAAACTATCATAAACATGTAGATAATAATGGTGTTATTCGTGAATCAAACTATCAATCAGACTCCTCAGGCGGCTGTTTTACAAAATCTAATATCGTATATGAACAAATAAAACATGAGACGCATTGTGATGGAAAAGCAGAAGCGGGACTTTTCCCAGGATATGAAAGTTGGGGCTATGCTTATCGATGCAATAAGTGTGGTTATTTTTTTGGGCATACGATACCTTCGATTTGTCCAACAATAAGAACAACCTATGAACAAAAAGACACAGGGAAGCGCTACTATACAACCAACTGTGAAAAAAGCAATGACACTATTGAAAATTATTCCGTAAGTTACTAATAGAGTATTAGACATTAAAAAAATATCACTTCAAAAGCGAAGTGATATTTTTATTAATCATTATTGTAACCAGTCCATCCGGCACCAATTAT
>CAZWST010000045.1:0-13529 GCA_964636965.1 uncultured Muribaculaceae bacterium | reverse complement strand
TGATTTAATGAAAAAAGAAAAAAACATAATAGATTATATAAACTATAACCATAATTATTCATTTGATTTAGTACCATTTAATGAACTTGATAGTTTAATAATGGCATGCTTATCTTATGTCAATTTAGAAAGTATTTTAAAAAAACATGAATCAATGTCTATTAAAGATGCGGGTACTATTTTTTTTAATAAATATACTAAAAGTGAACTTAAGAATAATATGTCATCAGTTCAAACGGGGATTAAAATATTTTCATCTATTTATAAAACTAAAAGATATGGAAGTTTAATTCTAAGTAAGTATGTAAAAGTAATTGAAGATAAAAAACAATTTCAAGCCATCACGATTAAGATAAACAATAAAATTAGTTATATCTCATTTGAAGGAACAGATGATTTACTTGATGGTTGGTTTGAAGATGCCGCAATGAGTTATAAATTTCCTGTACCTTCTCAAAAGGAAGCTATTAAATATATAAATCACTCTGTAAATCCCTTTAGTAACAAAAAGTATATATTAGGAGGACACTCTAAAGGAGGAAATCTTGCATTAATCGCGTCAATGTATGGTAAAACTTTAAAAAAATCGAGAATTCTTGATGTTTATATGTTTGATTCTCCAGGAATTAGAGAAAAGGAAACTTGCTCTTTAGAATTTAAAAAAGTTAAAACAAAAGTAAAAAGAATAGTTACAAATTACTCTTTAATTGGGTTACTTTTCTTTAATGTAGAAGATATGTTTATAGTTAAGTCACATAAAAAAGGAACAAAAGCTCATAATGTGCTAAACTGGTGCATTGAAGATAATAACTTAAAACCGGCTAAACTATCTTCTTTTAGTAAAAAGTTTAAAGAATATTTAGAAAGTTGGTTAAATAATTATACAGATGATGAAAGAAAAGAATTTGTCCATGATTTATTTGATATATTTAAAAGAGCCAATATAAAGTCTTTATTAGATTTAAAAAATAACAAGATTAAAAGAGTTTTAACTTTAATAAAAGAAAGTAAAAAGATGGATAAGAAGAGTAAGGAAATTGTAAATAAATTTCTTAAAATAATGATAGATTTTTTTAAAGAAGAATCATCTTCCATTATTAACGAAAAATTTCCTAGTTTAAAACATTGAGTTGACATACTAGACACTAAAATAATGTTTATTATACTCATTACTATGATATAATTTTATTATAGATATGAGGGTAATGATATGGAATTTGAAACTAAAAATATTGAAGTTAAAAAATTTATACCTGAATACATATCCGTTATGTACGAAGCATGGGGAACAGATAAAGAGGTAGGTAAATATCTTCCTGGCTTTAGAGTGGACTGGGACTTAGAAGGTTTCACTAACTATATCATTGATACTTATAAAGATGAATACCATACAAGATTAATAATAAAAGAAAAAAAATCCAATCAAATAATTGGAAATATATCTCTATATCAAGAAGATAGTAGAAGTAAATCTGTTAATATCTGGATAAAAAGAGATTATTGGAATAAAGGTTATGGAACAGAAGCTTTAACAAAAATAGTTGATGAACTTAAGAAAACTGGACTTGGAAGTATTTATGCAACATGTGACGGTAGAAATGAGGGCGCAAAAACTATTCTTGAAAGAGCAGGTTTTGAACTTATAGATACAATTCCAAACTATCGTGAAGATATAGATGGTAATATCGGAGACGAACTTTTATATGAAATAGAACTAATTAGAGTTCAATATTAACAAGGATAATCCTTGTTTTTTTATTTGGTTACAAAATTCGACAAATACTAATGAGGTTTCATGTTAGTATAACAAACCGTGGAAGCAGAAAAGATGTTTATCACCTCTAATACCTTGGATTGAGTATTCAGGGGGTTTTGGTTTAATGCAGTAAAGAAGGTGATATGGTGATTCGCATAAACATAAAAGATTTAATCGTCTTAGTGTTATCAGTTACTATTTTGATACTTATATTATTTAAGTAACAAAAAACATCTTTATTCTTCTGAATAAAGATGCCACTACAATGGTAAGCATCATACCCAAGAGATAATCTGCTTTCACCAATTTCATTATACCATGTCTATTTTATACTATTCAAGAATATTTAATTCTTTACATTATTATTTTCATTATTATATAATTTAATAAAGAAGGATAAATATGGATATATTAGAAAGACTTTCTAAATCTAAATTTAGAAGTAGTTTTCATTTAAAGAAACAAGATATAGAATACATTGATAAAGTCGGTTTAAATAAAATTAAAGAACACGCTTATGACTTTATAAATAAGCGCTTATCTCCATCAGTTATTTTAAATGATGGTAAACAAACTCCATATAAAGGACACCCTGTATTTATTGCTGAGCATGCAACCGCAACTTGTTGTCGTGAGTGTTTATTTAAATGGCATAAGATTCCTAAGAATCGTGAGTTAACTTCTGATGAAATAGATTATATTGTTAATATAATTATGAAGTGGATTGAGAGGGAATATGGAAATAAAAAGATGTAAGTGGTGTAATTTAAATAATCAAATTTATATAGATTATCATGACAATGAATGGGGAGTTGAAAGTCATGATGATAAGTACCTATTTGAACTTCTTTTACTTGAATCATTTCAAGCTGGTTTATCTTGGGAGTCTATTTTAAATAAAAGGGAAAACTTTCACGCATGTTTTGATAATTTTGATTACGAAAAAATTGCTAAATATGATTCAGAAAAAGTAGAAGAGTTAATGAATAATCCTGGAATTATCCGTAATAGACGTAAGATTGAAGCAACAATTGAAAATGCCCGTATATTTATTGATATTCAAGCGTCTTTTGGATCATTTAATAATTATATTTGGGGCTACACAAATAACTCTCAAATAATTGGAGATGGTTTATCTACAAAATCATCACTTTCAGATAAAATATCATCTGACTTAATTAAAAGAGGAATGAAGTTTGTTGGTTCAACAATTATATACTCCTATCTTCAAGCAATAGGTATTATAAATGATCATGAAGAATCCTGCTTTTTAAAAAAGCATTGAACAGAATAAAGATATATAATATAATATATAAAAAACTTAGAAGGAGAATGAATTATGGAAAATTTAAACTACAATAGAAAAGAGATGTTAGATAAGGAATGTTATATTACACCTTTTGAATTTAGCTTATTGCCAGATGGTGTCAAAATGGCTTATCTAGATAATATTTATGATTATTCAGTAAAAAGGGCACGTGAGAAATGTATGAATGGAGATACTTCTTCCGCAGTTTATTCATCTAGAGGATATGTTCATCCATCTTATGACATTTATTTTAAGAATAATGGTTGTACTGTTGAAAATTATGATTTTGGTATTGAAGAGTTTGAAGTAAGATGCGTTAATCCTACTCAAGTTTATAAAGTATCAAGTGAGGATCAAGAATTATTAGATTACTATTTAAGTATTTTAATGGAAGCTAAAACTAATGTTTTTGAAAGTTATTTGACTCGTACATTTTATGCAGGTGCTAAAAGAGTTGAAGATATTGAGGTAGTTGCCGGTGATAAAGAGACTAATAACATGTTAAATAGTATTCTATGTAATGACGCAAATGGCATAGATAATTTAACAGAAGAAGAAAAAAGAATGGTTATTGAAGCCGAACTTTCACTTTTAATAGAAAGTATTACTAAAGGTAATACACCTGACATTGCATCAAAGTTACCAGAATCTTACAAAACAGTATTAGAAGATAAAATTGAATCAGAAAATCTATCTCGTGATGATGAACACCAATTAAAACTAAAATAATAATATATATTGCAAAATAAAAAAAATAATGTATAATGTAATTATACATTTAATTAAAGACCGCGAACAAGAGGAGTAGGATATGCTCTTGTTATTAGGAATGAAAGATCACTGACTGAAAGTCTTTCTTAACAAGAATATTCGAAGGTAGCTTGGGAGTTGTTAATCTGAAAAATTTAGTAAGATTAAACGAGTAACTCACGTTAAGAGTAATGAGTATAAATTAAGGTGGTACCACGAGCTTTCGTCCTTTGGATGAAGGCTCTTTTTTCATTTTAGGAGGTTTTATGGATATAAAAACATTAGAGAAAAGAAAGGCAATTATCATTAATGAAGACAATAAAATATTGGTATTTAGAAATGATAATAATATTAAATTTCCTACTATAAAAAGTAAGTATGATAAAGTTATTCCTATTTTAGGAGAGAATTATCTTCAATATTATAAATACTTAGCAATGTTTACTAATATTTTTACAAGATATGAAATAGTTAATGGTCATTCTAAAAGGAAAGAAACCAATTTAAAGGAAGTTTACTATTTGCTTTTTCATTCTTTAACAGAAGAAGAAATCGCATCCCTTATGCAAATAAGTGAAGAAAAAGGAATGTATCCTGATTTTTTATCACTTGAAGAGCTTAGATATTTTTATGAATACAGGTATTACACTAAAAGTACTTTATCTATGCAAGTAGAGAAAAGAATGCAACCTATTATTATGTTAGAAGATAAGTTAGGAAAAAGAAGAATATTAGAAAGGTGTGTTACATATGTTAGAAACTAAATATGATAATAAAAAAATAGAAGAAGGAAAATACGAAACTTGGAAGAATGCTGGATATTTTAATTCTGGAGATAAAAGCAAGAATCCTTATTGTATAGTTATACCACCTCCAAATGTTACTGGTAAATTACATTTAGGTCATGCTTTAGATGTATCAATTCAAGATATTATAATACGTTACAAAAGAATGCAAGGATTTGATTGCTTATGGTTACCTGGAATGGATCATGCAGCAATTGCAACTGAAGCAAAAGTTGTAAAAAAATTAAAAGATCAAGGAATAAACAAGTACGAATATGGTAGAGAAAAATTCTTAGATGCTTGTTGGGATTGGACACATGAATATGGTGGAAACATTAGAGAACAATGGGCTAAGATGGGGATTTCAGTAGATTATAATAAAGAAAGATTTACTTTAGACGAAGGACTTAATAAAGCTGTTACTAAAGTATTTGTAGACTATTATAATGAGGGAATAATTTATCGTGGAGAAAAAATTATTAACTGGGACCCAGAAGCTAAAACAGCCTTATCTAATGAAGAAGTTATTTATAAAGATGTTGAAGGAGCTTTCTATCATTTAAAATATTATCTTGAAGGATCAAGTGAGTTTTTAGATGTTGCAACTACTAGACCAGAGACATTATTTGGTGATACAGCTGTTGCTGTAAATGAAAATGATGAAAGATATAAAAAATATATTGGTAAAAACGTAATATTACCAATTGTAAATAAGGCTATTCCAGTTATTGCTGATGAACATGCTGATCCAGAGTTTGGAACAGGAGTTGTTAAAATAACTCCAGCTCATGATCCTAATGACTTTGAAGTAGGAAATAGACATAACCTTGAAAGAATAGTTGTCATGAATGAAGATGCAACTATGAATAAATTTGCAGGTAAGTATGAAGGCATGACTCGTGAAGAGTGTAGGGAAGCATTGCTTAAAGATTTAAAGGATGAAGATTTACTTATAAGAATTGAGCCAATGACACATTCAGTTGGTCACTCTGAACGTACAGGTGTTATGGTTGAACCTTACCTTTCTAAACAATGGTTTGTTCGCATGGGAGAACTAGCAAAACGTGTATTAGATACTCAAAAGAAAAGTAACGAAAAAGTTAATTTTGTGCCAGATAAATTTGAAAAAACTTTAACTCACTGGATGGAAGAATGTTTCGATTGGTGTATATCTCGTCAACTATGGTGGGGACATAGAATACCTGCATGGTATAAGGGTGATGAAGTATACGTAGGAGAGACTGCTCCAACTGGTGATGGTTGGGTTCAAGATGAAGATGTTTTAGATACATGGTTCTCAAGTGCCCTTTGGCCATTCTCAACTTTAGGCTGGCCAGAAAAAACTGAAGACATCGAAAGATATTATCCAAATGATTGCTTAGTAACAGCCTATGATATTATCTTCTTCTGGGTAGCAAGAATGGTTTTCCAAGCTGAACACATAACTGGAACTCGTCCATTTAAAGACTGCGTAATTCACGGACTAATTCGTGATAAGCAAGGAAGAAAAATGTCTAAGTCACTTGGTAATGGAGTAGACCCAATGGATATGATTGATAAGTATGGAGTAGATGCTTTAAGATATTATCTATCAACAGACGTTGCAATGGGTACTGATTTACGATTTGATGAAGAAAAACTTTCAAGTACATGGAATTATATAAATAAAATTTGGAATGCATCACGCTTTGTTCTTTTAAATATAGAAGATTTAAATGTTGCTGAACTAGTTGATTTAAGTGATGAAGATAAATGGATACTAACTAAATATGAACGTATAATTAACTCAACAATAAAACATATGGAAAAGTATGAATTTAACTTAGTTGGAGCAGAAACATATAGTTTCATATATGATGATTTCTGTAGTAACTATATTGAGTTTGCTAAATACAATATTGATTCACCATCAACAAAATCTACATTATTCTGGGTACTATCTGGTATACTTCAAATATTACATCCATTTATGCCATTTGTTACGGAAGAGATTTACCAAATGTTACCAATCAAAACTCATGATTCTATCATGATAAGTGAATACCCAATATATGATAAATCTCTAATTTTTGAAGATGCAGAAAAAATAGTTGATGAAAAAATAGAGTTCATAAAAAGTTTCCGTAATATAAAAACAGAAAATAATATAACAAAGAATGCTAAGGTAAAAATAAATACTGATGATGAAATAATAATTAAAATGTTAAAATTAACAGATGCCTTAGTTAAAGAAGATTTAGATATAAACTCTTATGATGTTAAGACTAAAAAGTACGAAGCTACAATCTATTTTGAAAAGACTGTTACAGAAGAGGAGTTAAGACTAAAAGAAAAACAAATTGCTGATTTAGAATCATCAATTGAAAGAAGAAAAAAACTACTAAGCAATGAAGGTTATGTTAATAAAGCTCCAGCTGCTTTAGTAGAAAAAGAACGCGAAACTTTAGCAAGTGAAGAAGAGATGCTTGCCTCATTAAAAAAGTAGTATCATTTTGATACTACTTTAATTTTGGAGCATCTTTTTTATATTCTTTGTAATAAGCAAGTACAAAGACAGATAATAAATCTCTATTTTCATCAACTAAAGCTTGCATAACTTCTTCAGTTCCAGCATGATTAATTATTTCAACAACTAACTTTTCAATATCGATATCTACTTTAAAAGCATTAATTAGAAAATCACAAGCTGCATATATAGATTCAGCTTCATCATGATTGTTTTTCCATTTATTAATATGCCTAATTAAAAATTCACGATTTATATCAACTGAATATTTTTCAAAGTCTTCTTTAAATAACGGTGATATTTTTGATAATAAAACTATATCATCATAACTTAAACATTTAAATGATAATACTTTGTCATAGCCAGATAAATCTAAAAAATCTAAAGTTGATTTAACTAATAAAGCATCTATTTTGGGGTCTAAAAATAATCTTTGATATTTATTTTCATCATCTTTTTCTACACACTCAATTATACGATTTAAAATCTTTTCATCAGTTTTATTAGATTCATTAAATACATATTTTTTATTTAAAGCTATATATAAATCCATGATCATTACAGCTTCCATAAAACCTTGAGTAATTATATCCCTTTGTTTTAAAAGTTCTGCAAATTTGCCAGCAAAGTTATAAAATTCTGAATCGCTTTGTATGCTTAATATTCCTTGAAATACTAAATATAAAAAAGTTTCTTCATTTCTAATTTTTAAATTTAGAGCATATTTAGCAATATCACTGACAGTCTTTATCTGTTGTCTAAATCTATTATTAGTTAACTCTATATTAGCTCTCTCCATAAACCCCAACTCCCTTTAAGTGATGATTATTCTATTACTTTTTTGCCTATTTGTCAAAAAAGTCAGAGATTAACACAAAAAATACTAGAAAATATGATAAAATTATAGTAGATTATTGAATGTGGAGTGATATTATGGAAAGAAAATTAACAGACCAAGAATTAGTAAGAAGAGAAAAAATGAACAAAATCCGTGATTTAGGTATTGATCCATTTGGAACAAGATTTGAAAGAACAGATTTTGCAAGTGACATAAAAAAGAAATATGAAGATACCCCACATGATGCATTTGAAAGTATGAATGATGAAGCATGTGTAGCAGGTAGAATTATGTTTATAAGAAAAATGGGTAAAGCATCATTTTTTACAATTAAAGATAAAACAGGAAAAATTCAAATATACATATCTATAAATGATATTGGAGAAGATGCTTATTCATTATTTAAGACAGCTGATATTGGAGATATCGTTGGTGTAAAAGGAAAAGTCATGAAGACTCAAACAGGGGAGATAACTATTAAATGTTTAGAATATACTCACCTTGTTAAATCTCTTCGTCCACTTCCTGAAAAATTTCATGGCTTAACAGATGTTGAAGAAAGATATAGAAGAAGATATGTTGACTTAATAATGAATGAAGATTCAATGCGTATTGCAATGATGCGACCAAAGATTATCAGATGTATCCAAAATTTCTTGGATAAACAAGGATATGTTGAAGTTGAAACTCCAATTTTAACAACTCTTTTAACAGGTGCATCAGCTCGTCCATTTGTAACTCATCATAATACACAAGATTTAGATATGTATTTACGTATTGCTCTTGAACTAAATTTAAAAAGACTTTTAGTAGGTGGAATGGAATCTGTTTATGAAATTGGTAGAGTATTCCGTAATGAAGGAATGGACCCTCAACATAATCCAGAATTTACCCTAATGGAATTATATCAAGCTTACTCAAATCTTGAAGGTATGATGGACTTAACTGAAAATATGTATAAAACAATTGCAAATGAAGTTTGCGGAAAAACAACATTTAACTATTTAGGACATGAAGTTGATTTATCTGGTTCTTGGAAAAGAGTATCTATGGTAGATGCAATAAAAGAAGTAACTGGAATTGACTTTAAAAAAGAAATGAGTGTAGAAGATGCATTAAAACTTGCAGAAGAACATGGAATTGAAGTAGAAAATCATGAACATACAGTTGGTCATATAATCAACTTATTCTTTGAGAAGTATGTAGAAGAAACATTAATTCAACCAACATTCCTTTATGGACATCCAGTTGAAATTTCACCATTAACTAAGAAAAATCCTGATGATCCAAGATTTGTTGATAGATTTGAATTATTTATCTCCGGACATGAATGTGCAAATGCATATACAGAATTAAATGATCCAATTGATCAACTAGAAAGATTTGAAGATCAATTAAAAGAAAAAGAACTTGGTAATGAAGAAGCAAATGATATAGATTATGACTTTGTTGAAGCACTAGAATATGGAATGCCACCAGCAGGCGGAATAGGTTATGGAATTGATAGATTAATTATGTTATTTACAGAAGCTGAATCAATTCGTGACGTATTATTATTCCCAACTATGAAACCAAATAAAAAAGAAGAAAATTAATTTAGAATAGCTATAATTTATAGCTATTCTTTTTTTGTTAAAAAGCAGTTATAATTTCCTTGACAAAATATTAGTGTAGTAGTAATATTATTTTACATTTACATTGATGGAGGGTTTTATGAAATGCAATGTTAGTTTAAAAATAATTAATTTTATTCAAAAAAGAACATTGCTTTCTTATGGCCTAAAATAAAAACGATAGCTTAAAACTATCGTTTTGTCGTTATTTAGGAGGTTGTTTATGGGAATTGAAAATTTATTAGTTATTATTAAAGATTATGCTCCAATGGATAAAGAATTTATCATAAAAGCATACGAGTATGCAAGTAAGGTACATAAGGGTGTTAAAAGACATAGTGGTGAACCTTATATAACACATCCTGTAGCTGTTGCCTGTATTGCAGCTGAAATGCATGCTGATGTTGATACAATAGTTGCTTGTATTTTACATGATGTTATTGAAGATGGACTTGATATTACTAAAGAAGATCTTGCTCGTGAATTTAATCCAACTGTTGCGTACCTTGTAGATGGTGTAAGTAAACTACCTAAATTGAGTATTAATAATAATAAGATTGAAACAGATGCTTTTAATTTAAGGAAAATACTATTAAGTATGGTTACTGATATCAGAGTAATTATTATTAAATTTTCTGATAGACTTCATAACATGCGAACTTTAGAATTCCAATCTCATGATAAACAAATAGAGAATTCAAAAGAAACAAAAGCTATTTATGTACCTCTTGCAAATTATATAGGAGCATATCATTTTAAACAAGAATTAGATGATTTATCATTTAAATATTTAAATCCTGAATCTTATTCGGAAATGCAAAGACTTATTTCTGAATATAGACAAGAAAACTATGATGATATAAATGATGCAATTTGTAAGGTATCTCAGTTACTAAATCAAAATCAAGTAAAATTTGAAGTAAAATTAAGAGTTAAGAGTCTACATAGTTTATATGAAAAATTAAAAAAATATAACACAATTGCTGAAGTACATGATGTATTTTCTATAACATTTTTATTAGATTCTGTTGAAGATTGTTATAAATTAAGACAACAAATATACGGACTTTATCCAATTGTAACTAAAAAAGAACGAGATTATATAAAAAATCCTAAGACAAACATGTATTCAGCTCTTCATACATCAGTTTATACGCCAAATAATAGATTGTTACAATTTCAATTTACAACTAAAACAATGGATGTAATTAATACTTATGGAATTACAGCTTACTGGGATTTATTAAAGTTTAATAATGCTCCAGAACATATGCAAAGAGATGTTAGTCAAATGCCATTTTTTAAGATGTTAGAAGAACTAGCCAATTCAGATTTAAAAGTTTCTGAATTTAATAAAGAAGTGCAAGAAGATATATTATCAGAAAGTATATGTGTTAATACGCCAAATGGAGATAAAATCGAATTACCTGTAGGTTCCACTCCAATTGACTTTGCTTATAAAATACATGGAGATATTGGAGATTGGATTACTAATGCAACAGTTAATGGTGAAAGAGTTCCACTTGATTATAAGTTAAGAAACAATGATGTTGTTAACATTAATTTTGTTGAAAATCTAGTTGGTCCAAGACAAGATTTAATAAATATGTGTAAGACAAATAAAGCAAAAAGAAAAATAAGAGAATTTAATAACCGCTGGCTAAAGTTAATGTAAACTTTAGTCTTTTTTTTTACAAATTACCTCAGCCATTAAGTGAATGCTTATTATTAGCCTATATACTTTATAACATTATTTGATATAGTTATAAAAGACTAGAGGGATGACATTTGATTGATCAAGAGAAAATTGCAAAGTTTATTGCAGAATTAAGAAAAGAGAAAGGACTGACTCAAAATGAATTAGGTATAATTGCTCATGTAGGAAGAGAAGGAGTAAGTAAATGGGAAAGAGGAGTCACTGTTCCTAGTCATGCCTCATTACTTGAGTTAAGTAAAATATTTGATGTAACAGTTAATGAAATATTATATGGTGAAAGAATAACTAAAACAAATGAAAAAGAAGTAGAAGCTGCACCATATAAATTAATTGATAAGATAAGTGATAGATTTAAAAGATTTAAAAAGTTGTTTATTATAATAATTGTTCTATTAATTATAATTTATTTAGTAAGTTATTTTATATTCCAATATACTTCATTTAAAATATATGCAACATATATAAATGCAGATGATTTAACAATTAAACAAGGATTGATTGTTAAAAGTTATAATTATTTATATTTTAACTTTGGTAATGTTATAAATTATTATGATGAAGATATTAAAGATATGTATCTATACTATGGAGATAAAGATAATCGTGATAGAACAAAACTATGGAATGGAAGTACTTTAGAAACAGCAGTCTTAAGAATTAAAGATTATGAAGCATTAGCTAATAAAAGTACAAAAGACATAGTTAGTAATTTATATTTAGAAGTTAATACTTTAAATACAACTAAAGAATATAAACTAGATATTGATTTGAATTTAAAATCTGTATTTAAAATAAATACTGAAGATAAGAAAAGTTTAGAAGATGTAGAAGAAAATAATATTGAAGCATATTCAGAGACATCAGACGAATTTGAAAGAATTAAGAAAAAGTTTAAACTAAAAGATGGAAACTACTACTATGAAGTAAAGTATAAGAATAAAAAATATAAATTCATATTAAAAGAAGATACTATACAATTGACTAACGAAAAATATACTTTAAAATACAGAAACGAAACAAATATTATACAAATAATTGAAGGTGATAATTCTATCGTTTTTAATGTAGATACAAATAAATGTGAAAGTGGTAATTGCAAGCCTTATATGGATAGTATTAATGCTCTTATAAATAAGGTATCAAAGTAAAAGGACTTATTAAGTCCTTTTATTTTTTTATAAAATCATATTATGATAGACGAGGAGGTAAAAATGAAAAAAAGTTTTTTAAGTGTTATGGTTATTACAATATCTTTATGTGCAATTGGAAATGTTTATGCTGATGATACAGCATATTATATAACAACAAATGGAATAGAATTAACTGAATTTCAATATAATACATTAGTAAAAATATTAAGTGCTGAACGAGTAAGAAGACTAGATGAAACAGATTATGATGTACTTCATGTTGCTAAAATGAAACCTGGAGAGTATACATTAAAGACGGAAGAATTTCAAATACCTGATGAAACAACATCAGAAGGAATAGTACCTTATTCTTACCATGAAACACCAGCAAAGAAACTTTCATTAAGTAGGGTTTGTGATAATGGAATATGCGGAATAGCAGTTACAACTTATTGGAAAACACAACCAAAAGTAACAAGTTATGATGTAATTGGAATAAGATTTGATAACACTAGTTATTACCAAACAGGCATAGGATGTTATTATTCTGCAAATGGTTCAGGTACAGCTACTATGGATAAGAAGATTAAAGCAAGTAATGGTGCAGCTTGTATTAAAAAAATTTCGAGTGGAATTGATTACATGACAATTGATGCTGATTTAAACTACACTTCTAACGGAATAGTTTTTGCTAGTTATCAACATGCAGTAAGTAGTGTGACATTATCTCAAGCAGCTGATTTCACATTCAAAGGAACTGGATATGGATCAGTATTCTTATGGCCAATGTCAATAAGAACTAAGTATGACCAAATGGCCGGCGTAAGTGAAACTTTAGCAAATCTATAGACAAATAAAAATAAGTAAAAAACCTAACACGGAATACAGCAAAATGCTGTATTTTTTTGTATATAATTCTTTAATTATTGAAAATATAACTAAATGGTTATATAATTGTGTTATAGTGGAATAATAAAATAGGAGTAGGTAGTTTTATGAAAAAAAACAATTTGTTAATACTTATACTACTGTTAACAATAGGGTTTGCATCAGTGAGTACGACACTTATTTTAAATGGAAATGTTAATCTTGGATTCAATGATACAGACTTTAATCAAGATATAA
>CAZWST010000044.1:0-13731 GCA_964636965.1 uncultured Muribaculaceae bacterium | reverse complement strand
GTATTTATGCATTTAGACAAGCTGATTATAAAAATATTATTAATTTTGAAAATGACTATCCAGAATGTGTATCTATTAAATTAGAAGAGAACTATCGTAGTACTAATAATATATTAAATGCTGCCAACTGTGTTATTAAGAATAATACTCAAAGGAAAGATTTAAAACTTTGGAGTGAAAAAGGTGATGGAGTAAAAGTTAAATATATGCGTAGCTATGATGAAAAACATGAGGTTACTTTAGTTTTAAGTGAAATTGAAAAGCTACTAAGTGAAGGATATAAAAGAAGTGATATTGCAATTCTTTATAGAACTAATGGACAAAGTCGTGTATTTGAAGAAGGACTTTTAAATAAAGGTATACCTTGCAAAGTTGTTGGAGGATATTATTTCTATAATCGAAAAGAAATTAAAGATTTAATTGCCTATTTAAGGCTTATTTATAATCATCATGACTCTGTTAGTTTAACAAGAGTAATAAATGTTCCTAAGCGCGGAATTGGTGATGCAGCAATTAAAAATTTAGATAATCTTGCTTTAATAAATGGAAATTCAATGTATGATAATTTATCAACAAAAAAAGAAGTAGAATTTAAAAATTTAATTGATGAATTAACAAGTGATGCTGAAAATTCTAGTTTAACCGATTTAATAGATAAGATACTTGAAAAAACTGGTATTAAAGAAGAACTTACACTAGATATGAGTTTAGATAATGAACTTAGACTTGATAACTTAATGGAATTTAAATCTATTACATCTAACTTTGAAGAAAGAGAAGGTAATGTTTCATTAGGAGACTTTTTAGAGGAAATTAGTTTAATTGCTGATATTTCTCAACATAAAGAAGATGGAGAAGAAGTAACTTTAATGACAATTCACTCTGCAAAGGGACTTGAATTTACAGTTGTCTTCTTAGTTGGTATGGAAGAAGGAATATTTCCTCATTCTAATTCACTTTTAGAAAGTGATGGACTTGAGGAAGAAAGAAGACTTTGCTATGTAGGTATAACTCGTGCTAAGGAAAAACTTTATCTAACTAATGCTAAAAGAAGAATGCTTTATGGAAAAGATACAGTTAATCCACCTTCACGATTTATTAAAGAAATAGATGATGAGTTAATTGAAAGAAATGATGCAATTAAAGATGATGAAAAAATTGAAGTAAAGAAAATGTATGTTGAAGGAAGCAATGATGATATAAAAATCGGAGATAAAATTGAACATGAATCTCTAGGACTTGGTGTTGTAGTTAAAGTTGATGGAACATTAATTGATGTTGCTTTTAAGTCAGGGATAAAAAAACTTATGAAAAATCATAAAAGTATAAAAAAAATATAGAAAGAAGAAGAGAAACTTCTTCTTTTATGTTATAATTTTGCTAATAGAAGAAGGGAGGATTTTATGGAGTATATAGATGTTTTAGATGAAAATGGAATTCGTACAGGTGAATCATTAGATAGAGGAGAAATACATAAAAAAGGACTTTGGCATCGTGCCATAGTTGTAGCAATTGTAAATGATAAAAATGAGATATTAATGCAACAGAGAAGTGCTAATAAGGAAAAGAACGCTGGACTTTGGGACATTTCAGTTGCTGGGCATTTATCGTCAGGACAAGATTCGCTTATGGCTGCTGCTAGAGAAATTAATGAAGAGGTTAGTATTAATTTAGGGCAAACAATTTTAATTAAAGATTTTAGATTCATGTATTCGTTTAGGAAAGAACAGATATTTTCTGAAGATTTTATTGAAAGACAATTTTATGACTTTTTCGTGTTAAGACAAGATAATTTGGATATATCGACAATTACGTATCAAGAAAGTGAAGTTCAAGCAATTAAATTTGTTAATGTTTCTCAGTTGCGAGAAATGATTGATTCGGGACTAGTAGTTCCAAGAGAAGAAGTTTATGAAGAATTAATAAATTATTTATTTAGATATTAAGGAGATTATTTATGAAAGAAAAAGCATTAGTTATACTTGCTGCTGGTATGGGAAGCAGATTTGGAGGAATGAAACAAATTGAGCCTGTTGGTCCAAATGGTGAATTCATAATTGATTATTCAATCTATTCAGCAATACGCTATGGTTTTAATAAAATTATATTTGTAATTAAAGAAGAAAATTTTGATGTTTTTAAAGAAACTATTGGAAGTCGTATTGAAGATAAGATTAAAGTTGAATATGCATTCCAAAGACTTGAAGATATTCCTGTTGGTTTTAATGTTCCGGAGGGTAGAAAAAAGCCTTGGGGTACTGCTCACGCTGTATATGCAGCTCGTGAATTTATTAATGATAATTTTGGTGTAATTACTGCAGATGATTTCTATGGAGATGATGCTTTTAGAGTTTTATCAGAGCATTTAAGTAATTCAAATAATTACGTAATTCCAGGATACAAAATAAGTGATACTTTAAGTGATAATGGTTCTGTTAAAAGAGGTGTTATTGAGCATGAGAATGGTATTGTTAAAAGGATTACTGAAAGCTCATGTATAAAGGATGGAGAAAAGGTTAAATGTACTCCACTTGATGAAAGTAAAGAAGTATTCTATGTTGAAAATGATCACCCAGTTTCAATGCTTATGAATGGTTTTACTAAAGAGATACTTGAAACAATTGGTAACGATATGTATGATGCGTTTAAGAATAATCAAAGTAATTTATTAGATTATGAAATGCTTTTACCAGATATTATGGATGAAGATATCAAAAATGGTAAAATTATTGATGTTGTAACTACTAGTGCTCATTGGATGGGTATGACTTATAAGGAAGATAAGGAAGCATTACAAAGTTTCATTTTAAGTGAAATAGAGAAAGGTGTTTATCCAAATAATTTGTGGAATTAAAAAAATTGAAACAAGATAAAATTTATCTTGTTTTTTAGTGAGTTAATATTAATTATTTGGTATAATATAAATAGGTGATTAAGGTGGATAGATACAACGAATTAGTAGAATTAATTACAAAGGCCAATTATGAATATCACATATTAGATAATCCTGAAACTTTAACTGATGCTGAGTATGATAATTATTTAAGAGAACTTTATAGTATAGAAGAAAAACATCCTGATTGGATTAGAAGTGATTCGCCTACTCAAAAAATTGGGGGAGTAATTTTAGAGAAGTTCGAAAAAGTTACACATAATATTCCAATGATGAGCTTAGCTGATGTATTTAATGAAGATGAAATAATTGAGTTTGATAATCGTATAAAAAAAGAAGGAATTAATCCTAAATATGTTTGTGAACTTAAAATAGATGGTTTATCTGTTTCTTTAAAATATGAAAAAGGAATACTTGTATCAGGTGCAACAAGAGGAGATGGAGTAACTGGTGAAGATATTACTCACAATGTAAAAACTATTAAACAAGTACCTTTGAAATTAAATAAACCAATTGATATTGAAGTTCGTGGTGAAATATACATGAGTAAAAAAACTCTTGAATATTTAAATGAAGAAAGAAAAGAAAATGGTGAACCTTTACTTAAGAATTGTCGTAATGCAGCAGCTGGTTCTGTTAGACAACTAGATTCAAGCATTGCTGCTAAACGTAATTTAGAGGTATGGATTTATCATTTACCGGATCCAGAAGATTATGGCATTAAGACTCATCATGAAGCTTTAGAGTTTATGGCTGATTTGGGGTTTAGAGTTAATCCAAATAATAGACTTGTTTCATCAATTGATGAAGTTATGGATTTTATTCATGAAAAAGGGGAAGCAAGAAAGAGTTTACCTTATGATATAGATGGTGTAGTAATAAAACTAGATGATTTACATGATCATGAGATAATGGGTAATACTATTCGTTATCCAAAATGGGCTTGTGCTTATAAGTTTCCAGCAGAAGTTGTTCAAACTAGACTTAATGATATAAAGTTTACTGTTGGTCGTACTGGTCAAGTAACTCCAAATGCCATACTTGAGCCTGTTATGGTTATGGGATCTTTAATAAGTAAGGCAACACTTCATAATGAAGAATATTGTAAAAGTAAAGATATTAGAGTTGGAGATACTGTTCGTATAATTAAAGCAGGAGATGTAATTCCAAGGGTTGAAAGTGTTGTTATGGATATGCGTAGAAAGGATTCTAAGCCATTTGAATTCATAAGTGAATGTCCTATATGTGGAAGCAAACTTGTAAAAAAAGATGCTTCATACTATTGTAAAAATGATTTATGTGCTAAAAAAGACATTGAAAGTTTAATTCACTTTGTTTCAAGGGATACAATGAATATTGATGGATTTGGTGATGCTACACTTGAAGATTTTTATAATTTAGGATATATAAAAAGAATCAGTGATATATATCATTTAAATAATTATGTTGATGAACTTAAGAGCTTAGAAGGTTTTGGGGAAAAGTCAATTAGTAATCTAACTGATGCAATTGAAGAAAGTAAAAAGAATTCATTAGAAAAACTACTTTTTGCTTTAGGTATTAGATATGTAGGGAAGAAAACTGCTAAAATCTTAGCTCGTGAATTTAAAAATATTGATAGTTTAATAAAGGCAGATTTTGATACTTTAAATAGAATTCATGATGTGGGGGACGTAATAGCAAGAAGTGTTGTTGAATACTTTAACAATGAAGATAATTTAAAGCTCATAGATGAATTAAAAGAATTAGGTTTAAATATGGAATACTTAGGTCAAGAGACTGAAGAAGAAACTGCATTTACTGGAAAAACATTTGTCTTAACTGGAACACTTGATTCTATTACAAGAGAGGATGCTAAAGAAAAGATAGAATCTTTAGGTGGTAATTGTGCTGGTTCTGTTTCTAAAAAAACTAATGTAGTTATAGCTGGGCATGATGCAGGTTCTAAACTTACCAAAGCAGAGAGTTTAGGAATTGATATTTGGAATGAAGAAGAATTCTTGAGTGTTTTAAATAGTTATTTAGAAAATTAATACTTGATTATAGTGATAATTCATTATAATCTTTTTTTTGATATTCATTTGTGTTATTATATCTTTACGCGATTTCGTAGGTGAAAATATGAATAGTATTAAAAGTATAATAAATGAATTTATAGAAGTTAATGATTTAAAAAATAATAAAGATATTTTAGCATTTATTCTATATGGGAGTTTTGTAACAAATAAGAATAATTCTATGAGTGATGTTGATATTTTAATTATTTTAAATAGGAAAGAAAGTTTTAGAGTTGCTAAAATGTATGAAGGATATCATTTAGATATTCATGCTTTATCTATTCCTGATGTTGAAAAACATATAGTTTATGAACTTCAGAATGGAAATGAATATATAAAATCAGTTTTGACTACAGGGTTATTTTTTATTAATCGAGATTATACAATAGAGTATTTAAGAGGTATCTTATCGATTGGGGCACGTAGATTTAGAAGAGTTGTTAATCCGGCTATGGCTAATTTAGCTGTAGATAAGGCATCAGACTTTTTAGAATCTAAAGATAATGATGATTTTAAATATTTTATTGCATTAGAATACTTAAGAAAAGTAATACACGTTAAACTTAATGCTTCATCTATACCAGAATTAAAGGTTTATAAACTTTATAACAATGTAGATATTGCTAATAATCAATATTGCTTGAAATTACCTAATAAAGAGTTTATTGAATTATATTTATCTGCTTTGTTAGAAAATGATGCAACTAAAAGAAAAGAATATATAATAAAACTTTTAAATTATTTAGTAGGTATAAAAGTAGATGAAAATGACTATTATCAAGATGAATTGTTTGATGATAACTCAATAAAGAAACTTCTTGTCAGTTTAAATCATTTAGTAATTACTTGTGAAGATAATATAATTAAAAATACTCCTTATGCTAATCCTTTATATTTTATAACATTAGATAGAATAATGGGTGTAATTAAACGTGCTTTTTTAAAAGTTCCTGATAATGCTCAAGAAATATTTAATAATTCTTTGAAAGAGATAAGTGAAGATGGTCGAATAAAAGCTATAGAAGATTTATTTCATGTTGTTGATTCTAAGTATAAAATGGATTATGATGACTTTGTTCTGAAGTTGTAGTTTATTTAAATATAAATTGATATATGGAATATAATGTAGTATAATTATGTTACAATTTGAGGTGAATAAGATATGTTCAAAAAATTGAAAAAGTTTTATAAAAATAATAGAATTTATTGTATTTTAATGATTATTTCTATTGTCTGTATTTTTGTTATGGGAGTATCTGTAGTTGTCTATTTTTATAATCAACTTACAACAGATGCTTATGGAACTAGACTTGAAAATATGAGTAATTATGATTTAGGTGATTCTTTAAGTCAACTTGAAAATTTCTATAAGGAACAAGCAGGAATAGAAAATGTATCTGTAAGACTTCAAGGTAAGATTATCTATATTGATGTTAAAGCAACTGAGACTATGAAAAATGAGCAAATTCAAAGTATTGCAACTTCTAGTTTAGATAAGATATCTGAAGAAAATAGAAGTTACTATGACATTCAATTAATATTTACAAGAAATAATTTAAGTGCTTATTTAGGTGCTAAGAATTCTGGAAGTACAAATATTGTTTGGACAAATTATACATACGACACTGAGACTACAACAACTGAAGCTAAGAAATAGGTGTTGATTATATGAAAAAGAAAAGAAATATAATTATAGTGAGTATTGTTTTAATACTAGTTTCTTTTGGTATTGGAGCAGTAGTCTATAATTTAATAGTTGATGAAAATAGTTTATCAATTAATGAAAGAAAATGGATTGACAATAATAATTCTAATTTAGTAAGTGTTGCAGTACCTAATGATATTCCAGTATTTGGTACTGCTGGTGAAGGAGTATTTTTTGATTTTTTAGATTATTTAAAAAAAGATGCTAATTTAAAAATTAATACTAATATGGTATCTTATCTTTCAGCTAATACAGGATATCGCTTCCAAATTACTAATAATTATGAAAGAGATGCACTTTTATTATTTAAAGATCATTTTGTGTTAGTTAGTAAAAGCACTGGCCTTATAAATGACACTTCAGTTATTCCTGAATTAAGTGTAGCTGTTGTTAATAGTACACTTTCTCAAGTAGCTGACTATTTTGATGTTTCCGGTGATAAATTTAAAGGATACGATACATATCAAGCTATAACTGATGCTTTAAATAATGGAACTATATCTTATGCATTAGTGCCATTAAATGAATATAAAGATGAACTTATTGGTAATAATATAAATGTTTTATCTCATATATCTGATTTAAATAAATATTATTACTTTGAATTAGGCGATAATGAAACTTTAAATTCTATATTTACAAAAGAATTTAATAGTTTTTTAGATACTAAGTATGATGAATCATATAATAAAAATAATTATCAATTATTTGTTGATTGTTTAGGTATTACAGAAGCAGAGGAAGATACTTTAACTAACAAGGTATATAAATATGGATTTGCTGAGTATCGCCCTTATGAAGTACTTGCTAGTAGTCAATATGGTGGTATAACTGCTCAATATTTACAAAGCTTTTCTTCATTTTCAGATGTTGAATTTACGTATAAAAAGTATAAAACTTCAAATGAACTTGCAGCAGCTGCAATAAATGGAGACATTGATTTATATTATAATTATTATGATATTATTACTAATTATATTGATTGTGGTGCGTTAAAAAATATTAGTTTTTATGTTGTTGCGGATAATTCAATAGATTTAAGTATGACTAATATTAATGGTCTTGCCAATCGAGATGTTTATGTACTTAAAAATTCTTATATTTATAATTATGTTAAAGATATAGAAGGAATTAATATAATTACGTATGATCGTAGTAGTGATTTAAAATCTTTGGTAAAAAAACCTCATATAATATTAGTAGATGAGTATAAATATGATTATCATATTAGTAAGATAAGTGATAATTATTCTGTTAGATTTAAAGGTAGTGTTGAAGATAATAATTATGTATTTAGATATGCAAATGATACAGATACATTTTATAAATTATTTAGTGCATATACTAAAACTGTAGATCCACTAGATTTACTTAGATATGGTGTAACAACTTATAACGAAGTAGAAAAGAGTGGTAAGGTAGTTGGATTTATTGCTAAGAGTATTTTATTTGTTATAATTGTTGCAATTCTATTATTTATATTTGTTCAAAAGAATAGTAAACAAGTTAAACTTAATACAAAAGTTAAAAAAGAAGATAGATTAAAGTATATTGATTTACTTACATCACTTAAGAATAGAAATTACTATAATGAAAAATTATCTGTTTGGAATAAGAATACAATATACCCTCAAACATGTGTTGTAATGGATATTAATCGAGTTAAAGAACTTAATGATACATTAGGACATGAAGAAGGAGATAAACAAATTCAAGCAGTTGCCAATATTTTAATTAAAACTCAACTAGATAATTCTGAGATTATGCGTACTGATGGAAATGAATTCTTAGTTTATTTAATAGGTTATTCAGAAAAACAAATATTAACTTATATGAAAAAATTAGTAAAAGAGTTTAAGAAACTTCCTTATGAGAATGGTGTTGCTATGGGATTTAGTATGATTGAGGATGATACTAAGCTTGTAGAAGATGCATTTAATGAAGCAAGTATTCAAATGCGTCAAAATAAGGAACTTGAGGAAGAAGAAAATGACTAAGAAACTTGATTATTTAAGTAAAAGGACTAAGGATAATCTAACTGAGTATGTAAAAAAAATTATTGAAATTATCAAAAAACCTGAGATGGGGATACTACCTGGACAAATAGCTTTTTCAATATTAATTAGTATTGTTCCTGTTATAACTATTATTGGTGTGTGTGTTTCATTTTTTGGAATTGATATGGATTATATTATTGGACTTCTTAATGAAATCATGCCAGGTGATAGTGCAAGTTTGATAGCTCCAGCACTTAAGGGTGCTTCAATTGACTTTGGTTTAACTTTAATATTTATTTGGTTGTTTTACTTAGGTAGTAATGCATGTAATTCAATAATACTTATAAGTAATCAAATATATGGTATAAATCAAAGTAATTGGATTAAAAGAAGAATTAAAGCAGTATTTATGACAATAGCAATAATGCTTGTCTTTGTTGTAATATTAGTATTTCAAGTATTTGGAGATAAATTAATAGGTTTATTTAGTTTTTTAACGTTTTACGATAAAATATACTCATTATTTAATATACTTAAAGGACCAATCATATGGATATTAATGTTTATTTTCTTAAGAGCGTTTTATTCAATTGCTCCTGACCGTGTTAGAAAAAAGACACATATTAATACTGGAACGATATTTACATCTATTGGTTGGATAATAGTTACAAATGTTTATCGTTTTATTGCTCTTAATAATAGTAATTATAACTTATTCTATGGAGCCTTATCTAATATAGCGTTATTAATGCTATGGTTATACTTTATGGGATTTGTATTTGTTATTGGTCTTTCATTAAACTATGGTGAAGAGAAAGATAAGACAATGATGGATAAAACTGGCGCAGTTAAAATTATAAAGAATAAATAAAGTTGAAAATAGTTTAACTTTATTTATTTTTTTTGTATAATAGAATAAGTAAGTTTTTCAGGGAATGGTGTATGTATGAATATTTTGGAAGTTAAGGATATGGATATATCACTTGAACTAAATGGACTTGTTACATCAATAATCGGTCCATCAGGCTGTGGTAAAACTGTATTTGCAAAAAAATTATGTAATAAAATTGATAATTCAAGTGTTTTTATAGATCAAAAATGTATAAGAGAATATGATATATCTTTTTTAAAGAAGAGTATCGCGGTTGTTATGGATGATAATAACTATTTTACTGATTATGTAGCATCCGAACTTACATATTTTCAAGATAAATTAAATATTAGCTTAGAAGAGTCTCAAAAAAATGTTGATGACATGGCCTCATTTTTTAAGATTAAAGGTTTATTAAATAAAAATATTCAATCTATTTATATACATGATAAAATTTTGGTTAAGATATTATCTCTTTTAATAATTAATCCTAAAATATTTGTTGTTGATAATTTACTTAGTTATTTAAAAGACGATAAAAGGCAATTACTTTTTAAGTATATAAAAGAAAAGGGAATAAGTTTTATTAATTTAACTACTAATTCTGAAGAATTACTTTTATCAGATAATGTTATAGTTTTAAATAATTTTAAAGCTGTTATTAGTGGCAGCCCAAAAAGTATATTAGAAGGTAATAGCATACTTCCTTATATGGGCTTAAAATTACCTTTTGTAGTAGATTTATCCCATAATTTAATACTTTATAATGTTGTTAATAAAATCTATACGGACATTAGGAAGTTGGTGAATGAATTATGGAAATAGTTTATTATAATAAAGAAAGTAATATTATATCAAATAATAAAATAACTGGCTTTTATGGTGATGTACTTGATTTAATTAATCTTGGAATTGAAATTGAAGGTATTATTTATGATGATGCTTGGACAGTAGAGAGATTTTTAAAAGGGAGCATATTTAAAAATAATAAGAGAATAGATTCGGTTTTAAAATATTTAGAAATTGATTCTAAACTTAAAAATATTAAACTTGGGTATTTATCTAAGACGGACTTTAAGTTTGTTTTATTAGCTAAAGCGTTACTCATGAATAAGAATAATATTGTTTTTGATTATTTTGATGTTGGCCTTACATTTAAAGAACAAAAAAGATTAATTAGAATTATTAGAACTTTAAAAAAAGATGGTAAGACAATTGTTGTGTTAAGTAATGATTTAGTCTTTATGAATTCAATAATTGATATTATAATAGTTATAAAGAACGGGGATATATCTTTTGAAGGTTCAATTAATGATTTAATTAAATCAAATGAAGTGGATGATCCAGAGATAATTAAGTTTATTAAACTTGCAAATAAAAAGGGCGCTAAATTAGATTATACTTTGGATTCAAAAGAGCTACTTAAGGATATATATAGGAGTGAGTACTAGTGAATTATTATATGAGTATAAGTTATGATGGTTCAAAGTTTTATGGATTTCAAAGACTAAAAAAACAAGTAAGTGTTCAAGAAAAAATTGAAAGTGTTTTAACTAAATTAAATAAAGGTGAAGTATTAATAAAGGGAGCAGGAAGAACTGATAGAGGCGTTCATGCACTTGATCAAGGTGTTTCTTTTTCTTTAAGTCAAAATATTCCACCAGAAAGACTTAAGAATGCTTTAAACTCTTACTTGCATCCTTATATAAAAGTAAATGATGTTAAAATAGTTGATGATGATTTTCATGCTAGATTTAGTGTTAGAGAAAAAACTTATACTTATCTTATAAATATGGGTGAGTATGACCCAATTAGTAATGATTATATTTATAACTATAATAAAAGTTTAAATGTAAAAAGTATGATTTTAGCTTCAAAAGTTTTATTAGGTCCCCATTCATATGAAGCATTTACCTCTGGTAAGAGGGATAATTATGATTCAATAATTTCATCTATTAAAATAAAGAAAAAGAAAAACTATCTTTATATTACTTTTACGGGTAAAAGTTTCTATAGATATATGGTTAGAAATTTGGTTGGTGCTTTAATACTTGTTGGTGAAGGGAAAATTAATAAATCTGATTTAGAAGATATTCTTAATCAAAAAAAAGCTAGAAATTATTTAACTGTTCCTGCAAGTGGGTTATATTTAATGAAAGTTAAATATTAAAAGGAGTATATATGGAAAAGAATAAAGAGAATGTTAAAAATAATGATGACAAGAAACAATTAATGCTTAATATAAAAAGAACCTGGAAGTATATAAAACTTGCTAAGGGTAATTTATTTGGTTATGTATTTGTAAGTATTATTGAAGCAATTATTTCAGTTATTTTACCGATAGTATCTGCTCAAGTAATTTTAAATATTACCTCTGAATTATTTTATCAATTGATTATGACTGGAGCATTAGTTTTTCTTCTTAATGTATTAGTTCAGTTTATAATGTTTTTTAAAACAGTCTTTTATAAAAGAATATTTAATAAAACAATTGAAGCAATTAAGATGGATTTGACTAAATCAATATTAAATTTAGAAGTAAAAGAAATGGATAATTCTTCTAGTGGATTATTCATTAATAGACTAAATAAAGATACAGAAGATATATCAGGTGTATTCATGGAATTTGCCTATTGGATAAGTTATGTTATATCAAATGTTGGTGTATTAGTTACAATATTTATTATAAATAAATACATGTTTATTTTTTCACTCATGACAACTATTGTATGTTATATAATTTATAGAAAAGGCGTAAATAGAAGATATAAAATTCAAAAAGAATTAAGTAAATTAAATGAGAATGTAACTAGTTTATCCACTGAAGTAATTCGTGGAATAAGAGATATTAAAGTATTAAATGCGGGAGATGCTGTACTTAAAAACATGAATGACAAGATTAAAAGTGTTAACAATGAAAGAACGAATCTTATTAATACTCGAAATATTTATGATACATTTAATTCAGTTACGAAGCATTTTTTCTCATTTTTGTTTCTATGCTTAGGAACGTATCTTTGTACTCATAGTTTGTTAACTGTTCCTTCTTTTATAATACTTTATAATTATCGTAGTAAGGTTTATAGTTTGCTTAATGGAATAGCTAACCTATATGAATATTTAAAAGAATTTTCTCTTTCTGCATCAAGAATATATGAAGTTATCTATGATGATGGATTTAAAAAAGAAAAATTTGGTAATAAACATATTGATAAAATTGTTGGAAATATTGAATTTAAAAATATATCATTTGAATATACTGATAATATAAGTGTTTTAAAAAATTTGAATTTAAAAATAAAAGAAAACGAGACTGTCGCGATTGTTGGTAAAAGTGGAGCTGGAAAGACGACATTATTTAATCTTATGGCCTATCTTTATCAACCTAAATCAGGTAAAGTCTTAATCGATGGAGTGGATGTATCTAAACTTGATTGTGCATCTATTCGTGATAATATTTCAATTATTACGCAAAACCCTTATATATTTAATTTCTCAATTAAAGAAAATTTACTTTTAACTTCACCAGATGCTAGTGATGAAGAGATTAAAAATGCATGTCATATTGCAGCGCTAGATACATTTATAGATACTTTACCAGACGGTTATGACACAATTGTAGGTGAAGGTGGAGTTACTCTATCTGGAGGACAAAGACAAAGACTTGCAATAGCTCGTGCTCTTCTTATGAAAACAAAGATTATACTATTTGATGAAGCTACAAGTGCACTAGATAATGAAACTCAAGCAAGTATTCAAGAATCTATTAAAAATATGAAGGGAGATTATACTATTGTTATAGTTGCCCATCGATTATCTACAATTATCGATGCTGATCGTATATATGTTTTAGACGATGGTGCTATTATTGAAGAAGGAACTCATAAAGAACTTATGAAGAAGTCTAAAGTCTATAAAAATTTGTATAATAAAGAGAATAATTAAAGTTTTTTGGTAAAAATAACGCATTTTTCTAAAAAGTGTGCAAATATGTTTGACAAAAGAAGGCACTTACTTTATAATTTAATCTGGTACATTTTTTATATTCCGTATTTTGAATAGATGTGGGAAGTTTATCAAGATTGGAATTTAAGAAAGGAAAAAAATTTATGAAGAATACATTCATGGAGAAAAAAGAAACTGTTAAACGTAATTGGTATGTATTAGATGCTGAAGGTTTAACTTTAGGTAGAGTTGCTACTAAAGCT
>CAZWST010000043.1:0-14135 GCA_964636965.1 uncultured Muribaculaceae bacterium | reverse complement strand
TATCTGATATATAAAAAGAAAATACACTCACAACAATTAAAACTAAGTATTTAATTTTTTTCATAAATTCACCTATTACTTTATATGAAAAAACAATATCTTTAATGCAAATAAAAAGAAATAGAATGAGTCTATTTCTTAATTAACTTTATTTCATTATCTTCTGCTTTTTCAACTTTTGTTCCAGTTTCTTTTTCTATTTTTTTATTACTCATACTTATTTCTTCTATTTCTTTTTTATTATTCTTTACTTCATCTTTTATTTCTTTATCTATATTTGAATCAATTGTATCTAAATAATCATGTTTATTTTTATTCTTTTTTTTCCTCTTAGGAATAACAATAATTATTAAGAATTGTAATAATACTAAACCAATTAATCCATAAATAACATATTTATAATTATTTATTTTCTTATCAAAAGAACTAGATAAATTTTTATCATATACTTGAAATGATCCATCTTCTATAAAATACGAATAATAATTCTCGATTCCATTTTCAACATTAGAAGCATAAATAATTGCATATTTAGATCCAGACATTTTATAAGCATCAACTTTTATACCACTTATCTCAACAGTTGTTTTTTCATACTCCTTAAAAATACTAGATTCTTTTAATGGTAAAGGTAAAAGAGTTAGTTCATAATTATCTAATTCTACATAAATATTTGTTATTTTATTATCTTCATAAATATAAGTTGAAACATTTCCATCATCGTCTTTAACACCAATTAGCATCATACCTGTATTTTGATTATATAAAGATGGAATTTCTGTATCTTCATATTTTGTCGTACTTTCTACAAATGTTTTATATTTTGGCAAATTTTCAACTTTTCTAATTAAAGTATAATTTTTACCATCTATACTTACATTTATTGGATTTAATTCTTTGCGATAAACATTAACTATATATGTTTGACTATTGCCCTTTTGAGCAGTGACAACTATATTAAATTTATTATTTCCTTCAACTAATGACTTCTCACCAGCACCAGTAATTGAAGCATTAGCATCTTCCTTAGTTGCACTTATGCTTATACTTTCTATTTCGTTAGGAACTTCAATATTATACTCTTTAACACTTTTAGAGAAGGCTGGAGTTAATGTATATCCCTCAACACTTAAAGATTTTAAATTTGCATTATCCGAGTATGATGCCTCAATTTGTTCTTTTGTTTTAATATTTATTGTTTTAGACCCACCCGAAGTTTTCATTTCACTCATATTAGTATAATCATACAAAGAAAATGAATTTACAGATACTTTAGCAGATCCACTTTTTAAAGCTTTAAAAGTAAAAGTATATTTTTTACTTTTAGTTCCATTCTGGGCTACATTTACCATATAAGTACCCTTATCTTCAGCAGAACTACTTGTAAGTTGTAAATAAGCTTTATCATAACTCAAATCAGCTTGCCATGATCCAATTAAACTACTGCTTGATAATGTTACTGTAACTGTTACATTATTGCCAACCATTACCGTATTAGATGCACTTACACTTATTGTTGCATTTGCAGCATTAACCACCATTGTTGGAATAAACAAAAAACCTGCAATTAAAATAATTAATATTCTTTTCATATATCCTCCTATTGAACTATTTTATAACTACCTAAAATATTTTTCTGTACTTGTAATAAATCAAGTGCATTAACTGTTCCATCTCCAGATGCATCAGCACTAATATTTTGAGCATCATTCATTTTATATGATCCCAAAATACTTTTTTGAATTTGTAATAAATCTAAAGCATTAATAACACCATCTCCAGAAGTATCACCTTTAACTATTAAAGTATATGTTTTTTCATTACTTCCATTCGTTACTTTAATATTTAAACCAGTAGAAACACGTGCACTTAAATCAGCACCAGTTATACTTCCGCCCAAAGCATGAATCTTATTATTAACATCATTTAAGCTCATACCAACTTCTAAACCAGAGATAAAATTACCATTTAGCTTAAGACCAGATGATGTAATAATTGCCTCAACACTCATTCCATTAGAAGTATTACTATCCCCTTCTCCAGTTCCTCCATTTGGTGTATTTGTAATAACAGCATCCACATTACTATAAACTGGAATGTAGAATACAAATTTAGTTTCTAATATTCCAGCATTCTTATAAGAATTATAAGCAGTATTTGCTTCGCTTTTTGGTCCAGCTAAGTTTGACATATATTGATTAACATATAAACTACTTGCACTAATTGGATGAACATTAAATTTGTGAGTATAGACAGTATATTGCCCTTTATCCATATACTTATTTTTTAAAAATGAAGCTCCACCGCCAATAGCTAAAGTAAGGTCAGTTGTTTGGTCACCTGTTCCGCCCCAACCATGATTAAAAGCATATTTAACAGCATTATAAGCAGCATTATTATTTGATCCATCATATACGCCAACATTAAAGAAATTATAATAATAATCCATTGACTTACCATCTATAGTTGTTCCATATCGTTTCGTATAAGCACCTGAAATGCACGATAATATTTGTCCTTTATAGTCCCCTTGCGTAGCAAGACCAGTAGAACCTAGTTCTTGAATAATACGCGAAGAAAGCATTACATGATTAACATCATTTGTTTTACAAGCCGTATTAACAGCAGTTCCTAAAGTTGGAAGCAACTTTATATAATTTGAAAGACGAGAATTAACTATAGAAATATAAGATTCATCAGAGACATTTTTATTAGCATAGTTAGATTCAAACATAAAAACACTTTTTTCATCAAAGAAATTTAAAGGATTTAAGTAATATGCAACAGCCTTCTGAGATGCATGCTTGTAACCAGAATCAGTCTTTGATGAACAAGATGTATCAATAAACTCTGGATTTGAAGTAGATAAAGTATTTTTTCCACAAGCACTTTCTTTTTCAACAACATTTCTAAAATCAAGCCCTGTTTGAACAGCATTAAATTCCCAAGTTGGATGATTAATTTTTAACTGACATAATCCACTCCAATATTCTTTAGGAAATCCTTTAGTGGATAACTCTTTTTCACATGCACTTACAGCACTAGGATCCATAGAAGATGTTGTTTTAATAATTCGAACATAATTTGAACATACATATCCTTCTTGTCCATTTGCAGAAACTTTATACCATCCGTTAGGACAACCTTTTTGATCTTTTACTTTTTCTGGACTGAGCAAAGGAAATGTATCACCATGACTAGATTCTAATATTATTGACCCATTAGTACCAGGGAGAGTTCTAATACGTACAGCTGAATTAGTTATTTCAACTTCATCAGCATAAGCAATTACAGGAATAAATGTTAATAACATCATAGTTATTAACAATGAAATTTTAAAACGCATAATAAATCCCACCTTCCCAGTATTCAAACTCATTATATCAAATAATATGTCAGAAAATGTGAAATACGCGTGAATTTACAAACCTATTGACATAAAAAAGAAAGGAATAAAATCCTTTCTATAATTTATCAATAACAGCTGCATTTTTATTAATACATCTAATCAAATCAGCAGTATCATATTTATCTAAAATATCATGGAATACACTATGAGTTAGAGTAAATCTATGAGGATATTTAGAAATACATTCTTCTAAATTATCAACATTTAAATTACTTACTTCACGATAGTTTTCAAATACTACATCAGGTAAAGCATTCATAACTTTATATTCATCTTTTGTAGCAGTTTTCTTTAATATTTCAGCAGCCTTCCTTGAAAGTCCAAGAACAGATGCAATATTATCACCAACATCATCTATTGCTTCGGCTAATGAATATGTTAAACTAGGTTCAACATCACTTAAAATAACTTGTTCTAATTTAGATACATTAACACCATCTAAATACTTATAAATAAGTGTAATATCATCACGTTTAGCATCAGTCTTATCAAGTAATGTTAATATTTGATCAATATTTTCTGGAGTAACACTAATAACAACATTTGCATTTGTATAGATTAAATCTTTACTTAAATTATGTTTCTTTAATATATCTAAGAATTTTTTAACATTATCTTTATTAAATGTATTCTTAATCTTATCAATATCAGATACACTAAACATATTTATATCCAATCCCATTTCCGAAAGTTCGGATTCAACATCTTTGCTATCTTTATTAAAGTCAGCCTCTGATGAAACTAAATCTTCTTTTTCTAAAGGTATTTCATCTTTATCTTCTTCAACAACTAATTCTAAAGCATCTTCATCATCTTGTTCTTCTGGATTATTTTCTTCTGTCTCTTCCTCTTCTTCAAGTCCAAGTTCTTCTTGTAAACCTCTAATATCTAAGAAAGGATCGACATCATCATCAATATTTTCTGGAGCATCAGTATCATTTACATAAATGTCTACAAATTCTTCTCCACCTTCGTCACTTTCTTCGCTTTCTTCACTTTCATCTAAAGATTCCTCTTCTTTAGTCTCTTCTACTAAAGTAGGTTCTTCTATTTTTTCTTCCTCTGGTTCAACTTCAAGGTCTTCTTCATCTTCTTGTTCTTCAGGATTATTTTCTTGTTTTTTCTTTTCAACAAAAGTTTTTGCTTCACTTATCATATTTTCAAGTTGGTAAGCAGTAGATACTTCTATTTCAACGGGTTCAGCATGTTCTTCTGGTTCATAAACTGGAATTTCATCAGGATTTTCAAGAGCGCTTTTTAATATTTCTTCATCTACATCCCCAGTTGTAATACCATCAATTTCTTCAAAAATTGATCCATCAATAACACTAGAAATATCTATATCTTCTTGAATATTTAATTCTTCTTGTGGAATTTCTTCTCTGTATGTTGCAAGTTCTTCAGGACTTTCTTCAGAGAATTTAACTATTTCACTTATACGTGTATCATAGTATCCTTCAAGTATTATAGTTTTACGAAGATTTTCTTCTGTAACAATTTTCTTTTCTCTTAACTCAATAAGCGTATCTTTTAAACTACGAGCCTTATCAGTTAATCCAAGAATAATTTGTCCTTGTTCATTAATTGCTGATCTCTTTTCAATTATTTTAGCATTTATCTCACGATTACCAGCTGCTAAAATTTCTTTAAAGTTTTTTGAACCAAACTTATCATTTAATTCTTCTAAGTCATGTTCTAAATCAGTAATTTCTCCTTCTAGAGTAGATACAATTGCCCTGGCAGTTTCAACATCACTTTTATAAGCATTAGCCTCTTTAACTTTTAAAGCCATATCACTTTTAATAGAATCTAGATTGCTCTCTAAATCTGCTCTATGGTCTTTAATCCCACTTATAACATTTCTTAAATTGTCATTAATGACTTTAATCATTTTCTCCATAACAAAAATACCTCTCTATTCTCTTTATCATTATAACAAAGGTTCTAAAATATGTAAATAAAAAGTAGATAAATTTATTTAAAAAATAAAAACTATTGAAATATATTAAATTTTGTAGTTCTAAGTTTGTATAAAACATATTATTCATCATAAACTATATAAAGGTGATAACTATAAATACATTCATACTTAATATGATTAATCAGTTTGGTTACTTTGGAATATTTCTTTTAATCATGATTGAAAACTTATTTCCACCAATTCCATCTGAAATAATATTAACGTTTTCAGGTTTTATTGCAAAAGAAGCTAATCTCAATTTTATACTTCTTATTATTTCATCAACATTAGGCTCTTTAGTTGGTGCATTAATTTTATATTATCTTGGTTACTTTTTAAATGAAAAGATAATACATATTTTAAAACTTAATAAAAATAACACTAATAAAACCATTAGTGAATTTAATAAATCTGGAAAAAAGTCTGTTTTTTTTGGAAGACTTGCCCCTATAATTAGAAGTCTTATATCAATCCCAGCTGGTATTGCTAAAATGAATATAATTGAGTTTTCAATATTAACTACACTCGGCAGTTTAATTTGGAACACAGCCCTTATTATCTTAGGCAATATGATTGGAAAAAATTACTTAGTAGTATCAAATATAATAAGAAATTATTATAAACCTTTAATCATAATATTTTTAATTATCTATATATTAAAAAAAGTTAGAAATAGAAATAAAATTGTAACTATATCTAAATAGCCTCCATATAATACACTGAATGGAGGTTATTTATTTGAAAAGAACATTAATAACTATTCTTATTGGTGTAATTTTAGTTATTACAACCATTGTGGTGGTTGTATCAAAAGAGAATAAAGTTAATTCGGATATAAAAAAGATTAGAGTTGCCGAAGTAACTCATTCAACATTCTATGCTCCATGGTATGTAGCACTTAAAAAAGGTTATTTTGAAGACTTAGATATTGAAGTAATATTAACAAGTGGCGCAAACAATGTTGCTGCATCTGTCCTTAGTGGTGATGTTGAAATAGGATTCTGCGGACCAGAAGCAACAATTTACGTCTATAACCAAAATAATAGTGACTATCTAAAATCATTTGCTTCTCTTACAAAAAGAGATGGTCAATTTTTAGTTTTAAGAAAAGATATTAATTATCATGACTTTAAAGACATTGAAGGACTTACTATACTAGCGGGTCGTAGTGCCGGAATGCCTTTACTTAATTTCACTAATGCATTAAAAAACGAAAACATTAATAATGTAAAAATAGACTCATCAGTAGATTTTGCTAATCTTACTAGTGCATTTATTTCTGGTCAAGGTGATGGTGTTAATCTATTTGAACTAAGTGTTACAAAAATGCATCACCTAAAAAAGATATTAGTAATCATCTAATATCCTCTCATCACTATATTTATTAAAATTAAAAGAAAGTTAATATTTTTCTATTTATCTAAAAAATTATCAATCGAGTATTTTATCTTATCTAATTCATAGCCACATGCTTGGCAAGTATTCCATCCATAATTTTTAGCCATTAAAATATTATCAGTATCATCATCGATAAATAAGATATTTTCAGGGCGTATTTTTAAATCATATAGAACATACTCATAAAGTAGTTCATCAGGTTTCGACATTCCCATTTCAAAAGATAAATATACTTTATCAAATTTACTCAAATCGTATTGATCATTTATTCTTTTCTTATCAAATGGTATTAAATTAGAAAGAATTGCTATTTTGCATCTATTTTTTAGAGAATGAGCGTACTCTACTACATCTTTATAGTATCTTATTAAAGAAAACTCTTCTTCATAAGACTTTTTAAACTCATCAAAAGAAACATTTATATTCATATTATTTTGAATTAGATTAAACCAATCTATTAAATCTTCTTTATTATTAGTAATACCAATATTAATACCCTTTGAAGTTTTATCAGTCCATCTCTTTAATATATCATCATCTGATAAAAAAGTATTAAATCTTCTTATTAGCCTTATTTTGGCATTTTTTATATCTTGCATATTATTTTCATGATTTTCAACTACTCCACCCCAATCAAAAATCACTACTTTTTTATTATTCATATTAATCGCTTCCATACTAATCTTCTACTTCTTTGCACCACTCATGTCAACAAAAAAAGAAAATATAGCAGTACACTATACTGTTATATTTTAGAATCTATTTAAGCAAATGCTTGAACATACCAATATTTGCCACCGAATCTAATAACACCCACACCTAATTTAGTATAGTTGCGTCCAGTCATATTGGCATAATGCCCTGGTGAATTTCTCCACCACTTTGCAGCTGTTGTTCCATCTTTTTGACCCCAAGCTAAGTTTTCTCCCCAGTATTCTTTCATTCCAAGTTCATCAGATATAGTAAAACAATAACTACCATCAGGTCTTGAGTGATCATACCTATTAGTATAAGAAGACTCTATTGCTCTTGCCATAGCTTCTAAAGTTAATTCTTCATCTAACACTAGGGGACTTAAACCAACTTCAGCACGATACCCATTTGTAGCAGTTAATATTTGATTAACATAGTTAGCAAATTTTTGCCTGTTTTCCTTTGCTTCAGGTATTAAGTCTTTTGCCTTAGCATTATAACTGCTATAATCAAATTTACTTGAAGATTTAGTTTTCTTATTTTTTATTGAACCATCACTGTAAACATCATAAGTAGTTGTAGTAGTTATTGTCTCCGTAACACCATACTTTCCTTGTTTGGTTTCTGTTGATGTTTCTTTCTTTGTTTCTACCTTTTTTGGCTTTTCTTTAATTATAGTAAGTGTAGATGTAACTTCACTAACATTATCAGATGCATCTTTAACATACAAATTAATTTGATATGTACCAACCTTAGAATAAGTTTCTTCATTTGCTATTTCATAAATACAAGTAGCATCTAAATTATCTTTACAAGACTCAATAAAATCTTGAGCTTTATAAGTTCCACCTTCCGTAATAGTTACATTTTTAATAGTTACTTCTGGAGGTGTTTTATCAGCAACAATAAAACTAACTTCCTTTTCTTGATCGCCTACGTATGCTTTAACTTTATATTCACCAACATTATCCAAAGTTTCTTGTGAATATAATTCCTCATTAAAGTATATTTCAATTCTACCATCATCTGAATCAAAAAAATTTTCTTTAGTAGGAACACTACTATTTAAAGCAAATTCTAAATTATCTTTTACAACAATTTCCTTCTTATCCTCTTGTTTATCATTATTAACTTTCTCATCATCTTTAAATGCTAAAAGATAAACACATAAAGAAGATATAATTAAAGCAATAATTACAATTAAAACAACAATCTTTTTCTTCATACTCAACACTTCCTACTACACTTATAACACAAATCATTATTTATATAAAGAGTTTTATATAAAAAAGTTATGTTACCATAACTATTCATCTAATTAAATTCATTATAACTTCTGCATCATTTTTATCAAGTACAAGTTCTTTATCTCTTATACGAACATGTACTTTAGCATCATATACTTCAATATAGTATTTATTTCCATTTACATCCATAATGTATTTTGGAATACCATCACAAGTTTCATCTACATAACTACGAGAATTTACTAAATCAAGTATTTTATTAACAATGATAGGAGAACCACTAAATGTTTCATTTCCACTGTTTATATCAGTTAAAATAACATATTTATCATTAGTTTTATTTGCATCTCCCTCTAGAATTATTTTATCTCCCATAATACTTGCATCAGGTTTAATAATTGTCTTTAAGAAATCCTTATTTCTTGCTAATACTTCTCTAAAATCACGATACACTTGTCCTGAATAGATTTGTTCAGTTGCATCAATTCCATAAGCTTCAACGCCTAAAGAAGATGCAATATATAAAGCTCTAGAAAGATGATATTTTTGAGTAATTATAACAATTCTATTTGCACCAAATATCTCTTTAGCTCTTTTAATACTATCATAAGTAGATATTCCAGCATGGTCCATAAACACTTTAGAAGATGGAACATTATTCAAAACAGCATATCTCTTCATAACATTAACTTCATCATAATTTTTTCTTAAGTGATCCCCTGACATTAATAAAACTAAATCTGAGTTTTCATTGTATAACTCTATTCCTTTATCAAGTCTTTCCTTTAACATATCGCTAGGGCCTCCATCTTTAAGACCAGCTCCTAAAACTAATACACAATCAACATCACTTAAATTTTTAGCATCATATATAGATATAATTTTATTTTTAACAGAAGAAACAATATATAAATTTATCGATAATATAATAGATACTCCAAAAATAACTATTACCAATAACATTTTTAATATATTTTTTAATTTCTTCATTACTACTCACCTATTATATTTTATCACACTTTTTTTAATTAATATAGAGAGTTACATTAAATATATATCTTCTTGTACCAACTACATCATAACCTCTTTTAAATTCGTAGATCTTTTTATCTTTTTTTAAAAAATTACTCTGAATATATAACTCCATCTTATTTTTATCCATCGAATAAGCACGCATTTTAAAAATAAAATTCTTAATTAATTCTTGAACAAAAGAAGAACTATTAAAATAAATATCCACATATTTATTCACACTAAAACACGTTTCTTTTTTACTAACTCTTAATTTTTCTTTTATGTTGCTTATTTCTTCATCATATTTATTAGTTTTATTTTTAAATTCTTCATTACTTATATAGTCATTTATTAAAAGTTCTAATAACTTATCTTTTTTCTCATCTAGCATTCTTAGTTCTTCTTCATAATTATATACACCTGTACTTAAATAATATTTTTTATAAAGTCCATTTAATAAATTATTTATAATACTAGCTTCCAACTTAAAAACATCTTTTATAATATAAAAAATTTCACTCTCTCTTATACCAAATCTACAATTAGGACAAAACCAAATAAATTCACTTTTTTTCTTACTCATTTTTCTTCTATAGAAAAATAAACCACATTTACACTTAATTTTATTACTTAAGGCATACTTAGTAAATTTGCTCCCAAAGACTTTTTTGTTTTTCTTAAGTCTTTCATTTGCAATAGTAAAAAGATGTTCATCTATTATAGGAGGAATATTATGATAATCTTCATACATTACCCAGTCAGACTCATTCAAATGTTTTATTTTTTTAGACATATAATCTATTACTTCACTTTTTCTACCACAATAAAAACCTTTATACTTAGGATTACTTATCATCCGAGATAAAGTTGTAACATTCCATTTTCTGTTTAAAGATGTTTTAATATGCTCATCATTAAATATTTTTGTAATTTGATTTAAAGATAATTTATCTATTGCATACATAGTAAATAACCTTTTTACTACTATACTTTGATACTTGTTAATTATTAATTGATTATTAACTTTATCATAACCATATAATAAATTATTACCTAAAATAATTCCCTTTTTAATTGATCTTTGCATACCAAATTTAACTCTTTCAGAAAGTCTTCTAACTTCATCTTGAGCCATTGATGCCATTATAGTAAGTCTTAATTCTGAATCAGGTAAAATAGTGTTAATATTATCATTAAGAAAAAATACTCCAACCCCTGCATCAAGTAAAATACGAGTATATTTAATACTATCTAAAGTATTACGAGAAAATCTTGAAATTTCTTTTGTAATAATCAAGTCAAACTTATCTCTTTTTGCATCATCAATCATTTTCATAAATTCGCATCTTTTGTAATCTGTTGTACCACTTATTCCTGCATCAACATATCCGGGTATATACATCCAGTTTTTATTATTCTTAATCATTTCTTCAAAATAATTAATTTGATTATTTAACGAATTTATTTGTTCCATGTGGTCTGTTGAAACTCTAGAATAATAAGTAACTCTTAAAGCAATTGAATTAAGACTTATACCCCTACTAAGACTACTCCTTATTTTATATAAATCCATAAATTTTCCTCATTAAAAAATATGCAAATAAATTAATTATTTGCATATTATCTAATCTTAACATTAGAATCATTATAATCAATTACAACTTCATTCTCAAGTTCATCAAGTAATTCATCAGTATTTACAATACTTGTTTGTTCATCTTCTTCTACTTTATTTTCTTCACGTTTTGATTTTAAGCTTGAAGCGATACTTAAAAATCCTTCAAAAGAATAAACAAGATTTTCATTGTAACCATACATTTTTAACCATTCTTTAACTCGAGGAATATTTTCCTGTGTTGTACATATACCTAAAAGCCTTTCTGGACTTTCCTTAAAGTCAAAAGATTTCATAGCTGAATACTTAGCTAACTCAGCATCAACTTCCGAAGATTTTAAGACAAATAAACATCCCGCAGGAAGACACGACTGAAAAGAATAAAGATCGGTAAAAAAAGAAAGTGTTCTATGTATAGAATCAGCAGTAGATACAGATATTTCATCTTTTAAATCAGTACTTTTATTATACCCATCAAATCTAGCACTCGATGATAATATAGCGCCACTCTTTAATATTTCTCTTGTAAAGTATATCGGAGTACCATGAAATCTAATAGTATCATCATCTCCTAAAATATCTTTTATTTTAGTGCTAAAGTCATCTATTATTCTTTCTCGGTACTGAATATCATCTTTTGAATTAGGTCGAATAAACTCTTCTTTTAAAGAAGATTCTGCTAAAGTATATCTCCATCTATTTACTTCATCATAAGCATGATTATATCCAGAATCAGTTTGACTCATTTTAGACAAATTATCTTCAGCTTTCTTTAAGAATCCTATATACATTTCATGTTCTTTTTTCCAAGCTTCTTTTACATTCAAATAATCGTGGTACTCTGTTTCCTTTCCTGATTTTTTACATTCCCTTTTTAACTTCCATTCATCAAATAACTTCATAATATCAATCCTTATAAATATATTATAAATAAACTAATCCTATTTTACAATATAACTAGACACTATTAAGTTTACTTAATAGTAGATCTTGAACACTAGAAAACATCAAATAGCTTATTTTATTTTCCTTATAAAGATTATTGTTAATAATAAGAGCGATTCTTAAATATAGTTCATTATTTGTCATACTCAATTATATGTTTGATTAGTATTTATATACAAAAAAAGGACTAAATGTCCTTCTTTATAAATACATTAATAATTGCATCCATATCACTAGTACTTACGGGTTTAGATAAATATTCATCAAATCCCTCACTCATATACTTTTCTCTTGAGCCCTCTAAAGCATCAGCTGTTAAAGTGACAATTGGATTTTTAAAATTAGAGGCTCTCAACCTATGAAGAGTTTCGACTCCATCCATTCCTGGCATCATTATATCCATGAATATTAAATCATAATTAGTATTTTTGGTTTTTTCTAAGGCTTCTTCACCAGAAAGTGCCGAATCAATATCAATAAATTCATAATGTGAAAGTAGCTTTTCAGCAATTTTAATATTTATTTTATTATCATCAACTATTAATACTTTTTTTGTCTTTTCAACCTTCGGTTTTGGTAATTCAGAAGTTTGATTTAAATCATCATTACTTTTAAATGCTTTTATTTCTGTTTGTTTTTTCATTTTATTATTTAAATATTCTAAAAGTATACGATACAATTCATTCTTTTCAATAGGTTTAGCTAAATAATCATCAAACCCTTCAGAAATATATTTTTCCTTCATACCAGATAAAGCATTAGCTGTTAAAGCTATAACTGGAACATCATATATAACTTCAGATCTTATTTGTTTTAAAGTTTCAACACCACTCATTTTAGGCATCATTACATCTAAAAGAATTAAATCATAAATATTTCCAGCTTTAAGTTTAGCTATAGCTTCAAATCCACTTTCACATGAATCAGCTTCTATTCCATATTTAGATAAAAGTTTTAAAGCAACCTTAATATTGACTTTATTATCATCAACTACTAAAACCTTTGAATCTGTAAAATCAAATAATTTAATTTGCATTGTATTAACTAGTTCTTTAGCTTCCTCATCATCAGGCTTATTTAATTTAACAATTCTTTGCCTCATATATACAGTAAATTTAGAACCTTCCCCATATTTACTTTGAACAACTATTTTACCACCCATCATCTCAACAAAACGCTTAGTAATGGCAAGTCCAAGCCCAGTTCCCTCAAGCGTTGTATTTTTATCTTCATCAAGGCGTTGAAACTTCGTAAATAATTTATCTATTTGTTCAGGTTTAATTCCACGTCCAGTATCTTCAACCGAAATAACAAACTTAGTATAATCACCTTCATTTAAACAATTAACAAAGAATGTTATACTACCTTCTTCTGTATATTTAACGGCGTTAGTCAAAATATTAGTAACAATTTGTCTAAGTTTTCCTCCATCACCATGAACCATGTAAGGTATATCTGGAGCAAATTTAACAATCAATTCGATTGGTTTATCACCAATTCTTGGTTTAACAAGTTTGGCAACATTATCAAAAGTTTCAACTGGATTATAATCAGTTTCAACAATTTCCATCTTGTCTGCTTCAATCTTAGAAATATCGAGTATACCATTAACTATTTCAAGTAAGTTCTCTGATGCAAGCTTTATATCTTTTGCATCACTTTTAGCATCCTCTAAAGTTTTTTCTTCCAATATACAATCTGAAAAACCAACAATAGCATTTAAAGGAGTTCTTATCTCATGCGACATATTACTTAAGAATTCTGACTTAGCACGATTAGCTTTCTCAGCAGAAAGTTTAGCTTCATTAAGAGCATTAATCATTTTTACATCAGGATTTTCAATAGTGTGAAACA
>CAZWST010000042.1:0-14173 GCA_964636965.1 uncultured Muribaculaceae bacterium | reverse complement strand
AATACCAAGTTTTTTAATTTTAGTTGCATCTTTAATTCCAATATAACGATAGTGCCATGATTCATAAGAATAGCCAGTAATATCTTCTTTACCATCAGGATATCTTAAAATAAATCCATATTTATGTGCGTTTTTATCAAGCCATTTAAATTCATCAGTATTTTCAAATTCATTCATATTTGCATTATAAGTTACAATATCAAGAGTAAGACCAGTTTGATGTTCTGAATACCCTGGACGAGCTGCCACACTATCAGCCCATGCTTCACCTTGAGATGTTGCATATTTATTCCATAATGTTTCTTGAAATTCATACTCTCTAAACGCTGAAGTAATAATTAGATGCAAATCTTCCTTTTTAGCATCATTGTACATTTTTAAAAACTGATCCATAACTTCTTTTTTTATTTCGTTTTCACCATAACAATATTGAAGTGATACTTTAACTAAATCTTTAGGTTTATATTCTTTAGTTAAGTAATTATGTTTATTTACAAGCATTAAATTTCCTTTATTTATATCAGTTTTTTCAACTTCTTCATATTGATCGATATTAGCCTTAACATTAATAACAGATACAACATATTTAGGATCTAAATCCGAATTATCAGTATAGTATTCAATGTACTTGTCTAGATTATTAAATATAAAATATTTTTGCGATGCAAAGTCATCAAATAGTTTATTATGCTTTTTTTTAAGAATTACTTCTAATTCATTATTTTTTAAATTTTTAAGTAATATTTCAGTTTCTCTTTCACTATATCCAATCTTTTGAAGTTTATATGGATAACTATTAATTTTATCATAATATTTTTTAATTCCTATACCAGTACCTACACTAATTAATATTATAATAAACAATATAATTAGTTTTCTTTTTACTGAAGGTTTTAATCTTCTTTTCTTTTTATATCTACTTCTATTACCATTCATATACTTCACCATAATAATTATAACTTGTTTGATGCTAAAACACAATAAGTATAATTAATTTTGATTATTTGTTCATAATAATAAGGGTGATAACATGAATTTAGCAATTATGTATCTTTGTATAAAAATATTTTGTGTCAGAATTGTCGATGTTTCTTTAGGTACAATTAGAGCAATTATAACTGTTAAAGGGAAGGCTTTAACTGCGAGTATAGTAGGATTTTTTGAAGTCCTTATTTGGTTTGTAATTGTTAAAGAAGCACTTAATACAGATCAAAATAGTATCTTTATTGCAGTTGCATATTCACTAGGATTTGCGACAGGAACTTATGTAGGTAGTATTCTATCAGATATATTTATAAATGGTACATATAGTGTTCAAATTATAACTAAAAGTAATAAATTAATTGAATATTTAGAAACATCAGATTACGCAGTATCAGTTATGGATATATATGGTATTCATGAAATGAAAAAGAAATATATGCTTTATATTGAAGTAAATAAAAATAAAGCAAATAGTCTACTTAAAATTATTAAAAGAATTGATCCTAAAGCATTTACTGTTATGAATGAGACAAAATATGTCATGAATGGTTATATAAAATAGACATATTTAGAACTTTTTTTCATACCATTTATTAGAGGTGTTATTGATGAAAAAAGTTTTAATATATGTATTTATAATATGCTTATGCATAATTCCAATAAGAACTAGAGCAGAAGGGGATACTGTTCTTGCTAAAGGCGCTAAAAGTGCAATATTAATTGAGGCAAGTACTGGTAAAATAATTTATGAAAATAATTCTCATGAAAAATTGCCACCAGCCTCTATGACTAAAATGATGAGTATGCTTCTAATCATGGAAAATATTAGTAAAGGTAATATTAAGTGGAGTGATATGGTTACGGTAAGTGGGAATGCATCTAGTATGGGCGGCTCACAAATCCTTCTTGAAACTAATGAAAAGATGAGTGTATCTGATTTATTTAAAGGAATTGCAGTTGCTAGTGGAAATGATGCGGTAGTTGCGATGGCAGAATATATTGCTGGTTCTGAAGATAATTTTGTAAATATGATGAATAAAAAAGCCAAATCTTTAGGCCTTACGGATACTAGTTTTAAAAATCCCCACGGTTTAGATACTGAAGGACACTATACATCCGCATACGATATGGCCATGATTGCCAAAGAATTATCTAAATATGAACAAGTATTTGAATATACTTCTATTTATGAAGATTATTTAAGAAAGGGAACTGATAAAGAAATATGGCTTGTAAATACTAACAAGTTAGTTAGATTTCTAGATGGTGTTGATGGACTTAAAACAGGTTATACAAAAGATGCAGGGTATTGTCTTACGGCAACTGCTAAAAAAGATAATATGAGATTAATTGCAGTTGTTATGGGAGAAGAAACTAGTACTAAAAGAAATGCTGATGTGACAGAACTACTTAATTATGGATTTAATCAATATTACGCTGAGAGTGTTCTTAGTAAAAATTCAGTTGTAGGAAAAGTAGAAGTAGATAAGGGAAAAGAAAAATATGTTAATGTTGTTCCTAAAAAAGAAATTGCTATAATAAATAAGAAAACAGAAAAGAAGAAAAATATATCTTACGAACTTAAATTAAATAATGTAAGTGCTCCAATTAAAAAAGGAAAAGTAATAGGTAGAATAATAATTAAAGACGGAAATAAAGAATTATCGAGAATAGATGCAACAATTGAAAAGAATGTACTTAAGGCAAATATATTAGAACTTTATATTAGGTATTTAAAAGATATAATAAAAGGAGAAATTAATTTTTAAGAAAGAAATCTAGAATTTATTGACAAGTTCAATTTAGTTCTAGTTTTTTTTTATACAATTTAATAAAAAAGAGTTGGTTGATATAGTTGATAATAAGAGAGCATGTGTGCAAAGGACTTTACATTCTGTGATAACATCCCATTGACAAAATGCTCTGGGGGGGGGTATAATCTTTAAAGAGTAGGATAGGAGTGAAAGATAAATGGATAAGAATAAAGGATTTACTTTAATAGAATTACTCGCAGTAATAGTAATACTTGCTATAATTGCTTTGATTACAACCCCACTAATAATGAGAGTGATTATTGATGCAAGGAAGAATAGTGCTAAAGATAGTGTATATGGATATATTGAGGCTGTAGAATATGGAATAGTAGAATCTATTGCAAATAATCCAGAAGCAAATTATAATGGAGAATTTACAGTAGAAGGTGGTAAGATAGTTCAAAATGATGTAGAGATTCCAGTAAAGTATAAAGGGACTCCCCTTACAGGGACAGTTCAAATAGAGGATAATAGAGTAGTAAGTGCTGATCTTACCAATGATTCATATTATCTAGTATATGATGGAACAAATGTAACAGTAGAATCTAAAGAAGATGTAGTAACGACTCTTTATGCAGATGGAACAGTGGTATACTTTAATCCTGAGACAGGAGAGATGTGTGAAGAATCAGAATCTGTAAGCACAAATGGAACAAAGAGCGGATGTATGAAATGGTATACATTTGGAGATAAAGAAGGTTCTCCAAGAATAAAATTATTATTAGATCATAATACATCAGATAGTGAATGGATAAGTATGGAAGACTTTATTGCATCAGGAGGAACTGAAGAAAATTGGTATGAAGGTAATGGTAATGTATATGGACCAGTAACGGCAAATAAAAATTTTAAAAATGATACAAGTACTTGGAAGTCTGGATTAAATCCAAGATTAATAACAGCCAACGAAATCGCATCTATTACTGGAAATACAAGTTTTGATTCTGCAACTAGTACTGTGGATAAATGGTTCTATTTAGGAACGAATGATCAAGGAGAAAGTCTAGGGGTGACTGAATGGCCACAAACAGACGAAGAATGGGCAAAAATTAAGGAATATAATTCAAAATATGGATGGTTATTTGATCGACTATTTGATTGTGAAGAGGCTGGATGTAACACTGGAGATGATAATGCATCTGATGGATATTGGACTAATGATTCACTACCCAATATGATGTCTTATTCTACTAGGGCAATAGGTAGGATGTCTGGTGCTTGGCGCGTGTTTTGCGCGGGTGTGTTGGAGGGTGCTTACATTAGAAATGTCTATGGGTTGCGCCCAGTTATAACTGTCTCAAAATCATCTCTTAAATAGTGTTAATTATTAAATGCTATTCAAAATTGTTTATATTTTTGAGAGAGAAATTAATTTTGATTTCTCTTTTTAGGTTAATGAAATTTCTTTGGTCTAATTTCTGCATACAATGTATTAGTAATTGGAGATATTAATAAGTAAGAAAAAGTAAGTGGAATGTCTTAGATATAATATAAAAATATTATTGTGAATAAATAATAACTAAATTATCATATATATCCATCACTATTAATAATGGTACAGAAATTAAATGCGGAGACATGATTAATTTTTACCCCTCCCTAAAATAATATCTCCAGTTGCTATAAAATTATAGTTATTTGTTTAATTTTCTTTAAAAGTTATAAAAAATGTAAATTATCATAAGTTAGACTAAAGTAGATTTGTTTAAACTTATCTACTTTTTAGTATAGAATAATAATTAAATAATTATTAATTAAAAAGTCAAGTGCAACTTTTTATGAATAAAACTATATATGTTTATATGATGTTTTATGCCGAGAAAACTTTTGATAAGTAAAGATATATTTTTTATCTTAATGGAGTTTAATTATTGTTATTTTCATTTTTTGAAAATAACAATAACTTAAACGACTATAAATTAATAAAAGTATATCTGCTTGTCAAAAGGAAATTGGAATAAATATCTATAAACAATTTATCTTTTCTTGTAATTTATAAATTTTATTTAAAATTGATTTATCGTTAAACTCTTCCTGGAGTGCTTCAAGAGGAGTTTTATAATTTAATATTTTTCTCGGATAATTATTCATCCATTCAGCTATTTTGTTTATATCTTTATATGAATAATTTTCTATTAGAGTGCCTTTAGGAATAAAATATCTTATTATTCCATTGTGCCTTTCATTAGTACCTTTTTCACCAGAACAATAAGGATGACAAAAATATATTTTTGTTTTTGTATCTTTAATAATATTTAAAAAATCAGAAAACTCAGTACCATTATCTGTAGTAATTGATTTAAATATTTTATCATAATTTTTTTTCATGAATCCTTTCATTTTATTAAATTTATTAACAACTTCTTCAGAAGTTTTTCCTCTAAGTTTAAATATTATTTCAAATCTTGTTTTTCGTTCTGTTAAAGTCATTAAACATTCGTGTTTTCCTTTTTTAGTACTAATTACTGTATCTAACTCAAAATGTCCAAAATAAAGGCGTTTATCTATTTCTTCAGGTCTATTATTAATACTGTATTCAGCTTTAGATTCTGGAAGATCTCCTTTATGATATTCGTATTCTTGTTTATATTTCATTCTTCTAGTATCTTCTAGTTTAACATCAATAATATGATATCTTATCGCATTATAAATCGTTGGAGTAGTAATAGATTCAAATCCATCACGTTCAAAATAATTGTGAATTTTCATATAACCTACAATTACATCAGGAGCCCATTTATCTATTTTAATTTTATCCTCAATGAATTTAGCAAGTTTTTTATTTTTTCTTAGTTTGTATTCACCTTTAGATAAACCACGTTTGAAATCTGCATTTTCTTGAGCATATTCAGCAGTATATGGCATTGTTCTAGTTTTACCAGTTCTAATATACATTTTTTCTTTTCTACGTTTTTTAAGTTCTCTTGAAATAGTAGATTTATGAACGCCTAAATAATTGGCAATATAAGTATTATTAAATAACCTTTTACCATTTTCATCTTTTTGATTAATTAAAGATTCAATTTTAATTCTGTCATCTTTTTTTAGGTGACGGTATTGTTTTTCTTTTATATTTGTAGTATTATTGTTTCCAGACATATGAATTTTCCTTTCTGTTTGTTGCGAATAGATATTATAGGTTATTCATATGTCTTTTTCAATACTGAAGTGTTGCACTTCAAATTTAAATTAACATATTATATATTAATTGACTTGCATATTATAAGATGATATATTAAAAAAGAGAGGGAGTTGATAGTATGTATTGTGTAAATTGTGGTAAGCAAGTATCTGATGAGGGTAAATATTGTCCTAATTGTGGTGCTGATTTAAAAAGTGGACAGACACCAAAGAAAATGTTACTAATGTAAATATTAATGTTCAAAATGATTCATCAAGATATGAATCAAGGCCATACATACCTGAAAGAAATTTGGGAGTTGCTATTTTATTAACAATAGTTACATGTGGATTTTATGGTATTTACTGGTTTATAGTAATGACTGATGAATCTAATTTAGTGTCTGATGAAAAGACAGCGTCAGGTGGACTAGCATTTTTATACACTATTTTAACATGCGGTATTTATTCATGGTATTGGAGTTATAAGATGGGTAAAAAGCTATATGAAGCAGGTAGAAAATATGACAAGAGTATAAGTGATAATTCTGCATTATATTTAATTTTACACATATTTGGTCTTAGTATTGTTAATTATGCATTAATTCAAGATAGTTTAAATAAATTTGCAGATTAATAAATTAAAATTAGAAAAAGTAATATCTATTAATAGTCTTCTTTTATTTATACTATTAGGATATTACTTTTTAAATACGTATTTTAATATAGGAATTTATTGTATATTTAACAAACTAACTGGACTACTCTGTCCTGGATGTGGGATTACAAGGTGTTTATTTTCTATTTTAAAAGGTGATTTTGTAAGTGCCTTTTATTACAATAGATTTGTATTTGTTTTATTGCCGCCATTTGTAATTTATTATATATATATTAATTATAATTATGTTATAGAGAAAGATGATTACTATAGAATACCTAATTTTGTATATTATTCATTAATTATTTTAGCTTTTTTATTTATGATTATCAGAAATATTCAATAAATTATTTTTAAAACATAAAAAGTTTTTATAAAATGGGCATTTTTTGGCAAAATTTGACAAAATTTGGATTTTTGTATTGATTTATTATTTATATTTTGTTATACTATAACTACTTAATAGAATAGGTGTGCGACAGATATTTATTTATTCGATTGCTGTATAACTAGATTTTATCATTAGCCTAGTTATGATTAGGTCTTTTGACTTAATCGTAACTTTGCTAATAGGTATTACTTGGTTATAATTGGATGATAGTATTTTAATTAGGTATCGTTTACCCTTGTAATTGGTGCTTGTAGTTGCGATTGTATTTTAAATTTAAAAAATTTAGAGTATAATTAAATCATCTATTTACTTATCAACTATTAAGTGTACACGTGTATGTGGAATTGATAGGGATTATATTTTATATCTGTCAATGTAGAGTATAATTATTACCACAGAAAAAGTAAGTTGTTTGACAGGCAACTTATTTTTTTGTGCACAAATAAAATTGATTAACAATATATTTTATGATATATTATAAATGAGAATAAATCGTATTTGATATTTGAAAGGATTGAATAATTATGAAAATTTATAAATTAAATAATAAACAAATAGGTAAAGAGATAAGAAATTTTAATAAAACAACTTATGGACAGATAATGATGATATTATCATATTCTGTATTTTTAATATCGCTTATATTGTTACTTATGTCAATATATATGATTAAATGTACATGTGGATATATGGTTGGTTTTCCAATAACTATATTTATAGGAATGTTATTACTTACTATTATTTCATTTGTAGTAGGCAGTATTAATTATTATAAAGAATTAAGATTATTTGTTGAAAGTAAAAAATAGGTATTAATAGGAGTTATAGAATGAAAATTTTAATAGCATCAGATATACATGGTGATAAATATTATGCTAGAAAAATAGAAGAGATTATAAATAAAGAGAAAGTTGATAAAGTAATATTACTTGGTGATTTTCTTTATCATGGTCCTAGAAATGATCTCCCATTTGATTACGATACTATGGAAACAGCACAAACTTTAAATAAATATAAGGATTTAATTATTGCAGTACGTGGTAATTGTGATGCAGAAGTAGACCAAATGATCCTTGATTTTGATATTTCAAGTGATTATAAAATTTTTGAAATTGACGGATTAAAGTTATATTTAACACATGGTCATTTAAATGACATGCTTCCAAAGAGAGAAGAAGATTCTATTTTATTAAATGGACATACTCATGTATATAAATTAGAAGATAATTACATAAATCCAGGTTCAATATCAATTCCTAAGAAAACAAATAATCATACATATATAATTTATGAAAATAGAAAGTTTACAATTTATGATGAGTTTGGAAATAAACTAGTTGAAAGAGTTTATTAATAAATATTTTTTTAAACAGAAACTTAAAATTTGATAAAGTTATTTGTGCAGAAAGTCAAAATTAATTTTGGCTTTCTTTTTTAGAGGAAATTTTCTTCCAATGTTGTATGTATTTAGTGGGAGGAAATATATGAAAAATATTTTTAAATTATTTGTTTTTACTTTAGTCATAATTTTTGGATGTATTAAATACACCTATGCACTAGAAAATGATACTAAAGTAGAAATTGATTGGATAAGTGGGGTTTATGCTAATCGTAAGGTAGGCAGTCAATATATATGGAATCAACTTGGTTATATTAAGGCTAATGGGAAGATTAGTTATTGTTTAGAACCTAATGAATTTATAACGGAAAACATCTATGATTCAACAGTTGATTTTAATATTAAGGGGATAAGTGCTAGTGATAAAGAATATATAGAGCTTCTTGCTTATTATGGGTATGGTTATTCAAATCACACAAGTAAAGAATATTATATGGCTAGTCAAGAATTAATATGGGAATATGTATCTAATTATGATATATTTTGGACAGATGGTCCAAAGAAAACAGGGAATGTTTTAAATATAGATAGTTATAAGAATGATATATTACAACTTGTAAAAGGGCATTATGTTAAACCAAGTTTTGATGGTGGTTTATATACAATTAAACATGGTGATGCTATATATCTTACTGATAATAATAAAGTTTTAGAAAATTATGAGATAGTAGATTTCGATTTAAATGCAAGAATAGTTAAAAATAGATTAAAGTTAAGTGCTTATGAATTAAAATCAAATGAAGTACTACTTAGAAAGAAAAAAATAAATAACGATGTAAGTATTATTTATACCAAAAATGATTCTCAGACAGTTGCGTCGTTTGGGCTTACAAATGATGTTGTTGCATCGGTAAAATACGAGGTTACACCTTTAGATGTTACTGTTAGAATTTATAAAAAAAATCTTGATACAACTAGTATTATTATGAACAGGGAGTTTTCTTTTAAAATAAGAGATGTAAGTACTTGGAAGTTTATAAATAATGGCGAAGTGTTCAAAACCAATAAAGATGGTTATTTTGAAATAGAGCACTTAAGTGCAGGTAATTATCAGATAGAAGAGATAAAAACAGATAAAGATTATTATTTGAATGAGGAGAATGTTAGATTTGTTATTGATTCTAAAACAGGCAATTATTTGGAAGTAGATTTTTACAATAAGCCATTTACATCTAAAATAATATTTACAAAAATAGGTGATGTATTAGTTAATTTTGATAAGGATTTTATTTATGAAAGTAAGCCAATTACAGGAGCAGTGTATCAGGTGTTTGCTAAAAATGATATTGTTATAGATGGAGTAAACTATTATAAAAAGGGTGAACTTGTTCAGGAAATAACAATTGATAAAGAAAAGGTTGAAACAAAAACTTTACCTAATGGAGAATATTATATTGTAGAAAAGAGTGCTCCTGAAGGATATCAAAAAGATAGTAAATGTTATGATGTTTCGTTAAATGATAATCAGGGATACTTAAAATTATATAATGATAGGTATCAAGGTACTTTAAAAATAACTAAAACGGGTAATAGTAAGTTGTTAACAGGCGTAGAATTTGGATTATATGCATATGAAGATATAAAAAATTATCAAGGTGAAGTTATTGTATTAAAAGATTCTTTGATAAAGAAAGTGACTACCATAGAAGGAAAAATAGAAATTAATAATTTACCAAATGGTAAATATTATGTAAAAGAATTACAGTCACTAAAAGGATATAAACTTGATGAAAAAAAATATACTTTTGAGATTAATAATAAAAATAAAGATATTGAATTGTTATTAAATAATGAACTAGATAATCCAAAACTACCTAATACTTTTGAAAAAAGAGAAATTGTTAAAAATTTAATAAGAATTATTTTAATATCTTTAATTATTCTAAATATTATTTTTATAAATAAATATAAACGTGAAAAGTAAACTTTTGTATCTGACTTTCTTGGTATATGTAATACTTCTAGCACTAGAAATAATTTATATTGAACAAGATAAAACTTATATGGAAAAGACTAATAAAATAATTGAAAAGGTATTTATAAAAAAAGAAATAATTTCTAAAAAAAATGAAAGTTATGAAGGGTATTTAGAATATAATAATATTAAAAGGTTAATAGTAGGAGGAGATAATGAGTCGGTTTTAGATAATAATTTAGTATGGATTTATAAGCATGATAATTTTCAAGCATTAACTGGGAATATTGTTCTTGCAGGTCATAACAATAAATATGTTTTTAATTTCATTACTAAAGCCTCTATTGGTGATATAATTAAAATTCATACTAAAAATAATTATAAAAATTATAAAATATACAATAAAATTGTAGTTGATGAAGATAGTAATTTAAGTTCATATTTAGATAATAGTAATAAACTATTATTAATTACTTGCGTAAACAATAACACTAAAAGATTAATTATTTTTGCTAAATAATTGTAATTTTTACATCTTTATTATATAATTATAAAAGAGTAAGAAGGTGTTATGATGCGACTTAACAATAAAGGTTTTGCAATGTCAGGGGTATTGTATCCTGTCCTATTATTATTTTTAGTTTTAATTATGACAATACTTTCACTAATGGCAAATCGTAAGGTTATTTTTGATAAGACAAAACTTAGTATTATTGAAAATTTAGATTCTGCATCTGCACGAAATGCTCCTAAAATAAATATACTTGAACAAGAAATAACACTTGTTAATACTTCAACTATAAGTAATTTTGAATATGATTTAATGGATGGTGTTAGTGCGACTAGTTCAGATGGTTCGTCTATTGATTCTTCTAATATATCCTATACATCTGATCCAGCTTTTAATCCAAGAATTAATGGTACTTATGAAATAGCCTATACAGTAAAAGATTCTAATAATAAAATGGCTAGTGCATCTAGAGTGGTTCATGTTGTAGACCCTAATTCGGATAGTCCGGATGGGTATAAGATGGATTATACTTATGATTATACAGGAAGCAAGGAAGAATTTGTTCCATCTGTTCCAGGACTTTATTTATTTCAAATATGGGGTGCCCAAGGAGGAAACTATAATTCAACTTATAAAGGTGGAAATGGTGCATATGCATCTGGAAGGATTGAGATAAGTGAATCTTCTGTGTTATCTTCTAAAAACAATCAACCTTGGAGATTTTGGATTTATGTTGGTGAAGCAGGAACATCAAAGATAGAAACTCCAAATGCGACAACTGCTGATGTTATTTTTAATGGTGGTGGCGCTGGAAGTAAAACTTGTAAAGTAAGTAGTATTACTGGTGGAGGAGCAACTGATATTCGCTTTGTTCTAAATGATTTTGTTAATTCAGAAGGGACAGTATTAGAAAACTGGGATAATACCGATAGTTTAAAGGCAAGAGTTGTGGTCGCAGCTGGAGGTGGAGGTGCTGGTTATAATACTCAGGGAGGAGCCGGAGGAACTTTAACCAGTTCAAATGGTAACTTTCTTAAAAATTTCTCTGATTCTGCAGGTTTGGGAGCCTCTCAAACTAGTGGAGGAGGAAGTTTAGGTAAAGGAGGAAATTCTGCTTTAGATACAACAACTTCTTGTTCAAGTCCTTATACTGCTAGTACTAATGGTGCTGGAGGTGGAGGTGGCTATTATGGTGGCGGAGGAACCCGCGAAATAGTTTCTGGTGCCGGTGGTTCTGGTGCTGGAGGTTCTTCATATATTAATGGTCATGATGGTTGCCCACTCAATGATAATGGAGTTGTTTTTACTAATACAATGTTAATTCCTGGCGATGGGAAAATGCCAGTTCATAGTGGAACAACTTCTCAAATCGGTAATTCTGGAAATGGATATGTTAGAATTACATTGTTAAAATATGTTAATAAATAACTTGTATTATGTTTAATTGATGTGATATAATACGCTAGTATTTTATTTAAAACGTTGAAAAAGAGGGTTTTATATTTAGATTTATAGAAAGTTCATGGATGATGTAAATGGATAATCTAATATAAAATTGTAGCTTTGGAGTTTATTATTTGAAACTAAGTAGAATAATACGTTAGACTGCGTTAAAGTGTTGAGATGTATCTGTTGATACATAAATTAAGGTGGTACCACGTATAATCACGTCCTTAGATAGGATGTGATTTTTATTTTTTTGAAAGGATTTATCATGAAAAAATATATAAAGAATTTTAATAATTATGTTAAAAAATATGATTTAAAAGATAAAAATATAATGGGAAAATATCATCATAGTTTTAGAGTTATGGAATTATGTGAAGAAATAGCTAAATCATTAAACTTATCAGAAGATGATGTTTTTATCGCAAAATTATGTGGTCTTTATCATGATATAGCCAGATTTGAACAATGGACAAAGTATAAAACATTCAAAGATGCTAAATCAGTTGATCATGGTGATTTAGGATGTGATATTTTAGATAAAGAAAAATTTATAGATAATGATGAGTATTTATATATTGTAATTAATGCAACAAAATATCATAATAAATATAATGTTAATAATGAATTATCAAAGCGAGTCAAATTATTTTGCAATATTGTGAGAGATGCAGATAAATTAGATATTATAAAAGAACAATGTAATCAAATAAAGGAAGATAAAATAATCTTAAAAAAAGAATTATTAAATAGTATTTATAATAAAGAAGTGTGCAAAAATACTGATGTTTCCACCAGTGCGGATGTCATTTTAAGAATGCTTTCATGGGTATTTGATTATAATTTTAAATATTCATATGAATTTATAATGAATAAAAATATAATTGATAATAAATTTAAATTGTTAGAATTATATGGTGAAACTGATGAAATAATCAGATTAAAAGATTATATATATAAAGTGATAGAAGAAAGGATGAGTTAAAGTGTTAGATAAGAAGTATAATCATATAGAAGTTGAAAAGGGAAAATATGACAATTGGAAAAATAAAGGATATTTTAAAAGTGGCGATAAGTCTAAAAAACCATATTCAATAATATTACCACCTCCTAATGTAACAGGAAAGCTTCATTTAGGACATGCCTGGGATACTACTTTGCAAGATATTATTATTCGTTATAAAAGAATGTGTGGATATGATGCACTATGGCTTCCTGGCATGGATCATGCTGCTATTGCAACTGAAGTTAAAGTTATAAATAAGCTTAAAAGTGAAGGAATTAATAAATATGAACTTGGTAGAGATGGTTTTCTAAAACATGCTTGGGCTTGGAAAGAAGAGTATGCTGAAAACATAAGAATGCAGTGGGCTAAAATGGGGCTTTCACTTGATTATTCTAAAGAAAGATTTACTCTCGATAAAGGTATGGAAGAAGCAGTAAAATATGTGTTTGTTACTTTATATGAGAAAGGGTATATCTATAGAGGAGAGAGGATAATTAATTGGGACCCAGTAAGTCAGACAGCTCTTTCAAACGAAGAGGTTATATATAAAGATATAGAAGGTGCTTTTTATCATTTAAAGTATTTTATTGAAGGTGAAGAAAACTATCTAGAAGTAGCAACCACAAGACCAGAAACTTTATTTGGAGATACAGCCGTTGCGGTTAATCCAAATGATGAAAGATATAAGCACTTAATTGGAAAGAATGTTATTTTACCCATCGTTAATAAACTTATACCAATTATTGGAGATGAACATGCAGATCCAGATTTTGGAACAGGTATTGTAAAAATCACTCCTGCTCATGATCCTAATGACTTCGAAGTAGGAAATAGACATGATTTGAAGCGAATAGTTGTTATGAATCCAGACGCTACTATGAATGAAAATGCTCCAGGATATGAAGGTATGGATAGATATGAATGTCGAA
>CAZWST010000041.1:9120-14438 GCA_964636965.1 uncultured Muribaculaceae bacterium | reverse complement strand
TTATTCTTTGGCATATATATTTCCTCCTATATTTCTTTCTTTGGATTTAGCATCATCATCATAGTCTTACCTTCAAGTTTTGGTTGACTTTCAATCTCTGAAAATTCACTTAAACTTTCAGCAAATCTTAACATTGTCTCTTTACCTAAATCAGTATGGGCAAGTTCACGACCTCTAAAACGTATAGTAACCTTAATCTTATGACCTTTTTCAAGATAATTTTGAGCATTTCTTCTTCTTGTTTCGAAATCATGAATATCAATTTTATAAGATAGTTGATATTCCTTAGTCTCTTTCATATTTTCTCTTTGTTTCTTTAAAGCTTCTTTTTGTTTTTTGCTTTTTTCATATTTAAACTTATTATAGTCCATAATTTTTGCAACAGGTCGATCTGAACCTGGATTCATAAGCACTAAATCTAAACCAGCAAAGTTTGCGATAGTTAGTGCATCAGCCAACTTCTTTGTTCCCATTTGTTCTCCATTTGGACCAATAACCATAAGTTCAGGTACCTTAATTTGATTATTAATTACTAAATCATCGTTTTTTTTGTTTACGTTTCCTATGATAACGCACCTCCAGTGTAATAATTAAAAAGTGAATACATTTGTATCCACTTAAAAAACCCATTTATAGTATAAATAATTATTCTTAAATTTATTTACAATATGGCTTCTTACCTAGTTGCTTACTCGCTACTCAGGTGGATGTGGATACATCGCTTTCCTTTTTAAAACAATATGATTATATCATATATTTAAGAACTGTCAAGTGATTATTTGATATTTTTTTAATCGCTTAGTGTTTTTCTTAAAATAACTTTTGATAGTTCATAGATTATAAAGCTTAGTAAATTAAATAATACAACATACATAAGTGTACTCATTGGTATTGTCTCTACACTTATTACTCTTCCTAAAGGGGTTGCAAAAACTAAAAGCTCTATAAGTATTACAATAATTAAACCATAATTCATAGCTTTATTAGATAACAATCCTTGTTTTATTACTAATTCTTTTAAATTACGGCAGACAACAGCATAAATTATTTCTTGCATAACTAGTGATAATAGTGCAAGAGAGCCAGCTATTTCTGGAGTTGTATGTCTTAAACTAATGAAGTATGTTAATAAAACAAATATCGTCTCTATTACTGATGATGAAATAATAGATCCATAGACAAATGGTGTAAATAAAGGTTTATCTATACCTCGTGGATTTTTATTCATTACATCTTTTTCAGCTTTTTCAAATGATAAACATATACTTGGAATAGAATCAGTTGCTAAATCAATAAATAGGATATGAATTGGTATAAGTATCGTGTTTCCAGTAAGCATTCCAACAATAACAGTAAATATTTCCGCAAAATTACTTGAAAGTGAATATACTACATTATTTCTAATATTTGAAAATATTCTTCTTCCTTCTTCAACTGCTACAACTATTGTTGAGAATGAATCATCTAAAAGTATTACATCAGCAACGGATTTTGTTACCTCTGTTCCGGTAATCCCCATTCCAACACCAACATGAGCATCCTTAATGGCTGGAGCATCATTTACTCCATCTCCTGTCATAGCAACTACTTTTCCTCTTCTTTGCCATGCATTTACTATACGAAGTTTGTGCTCAGGACTTACTCTTGCATAAACATTATACTTAGCAACTAGTTCTGTTAATTCATCATCTGTATATTTATCGAGTTCGGAACCTAATATTCCTTCGCTTTTATTCTTTATTATTCCAACAGATTTTGCAATTGCACAAGCTGTATCTAAAGAATCTCCTGTTATCATGATTGGTCTAACACCAGCACTTATACATTTTTTTACAGATTCAGTTACACTATCTCTTGGAGGATCAATAATTCCAACAGATCCAATGTAAATCAAATCACTTTCTTCTTCTAAAACCTTCTTGCTAGTTTTAGGAATACTTTTTAATTCTTTATAAGCAAAACCTATAACTCTTAATGATTTAGATGCCATATTTTTCTCTGTTTTGAGAATATCATCTATTTTAGATTTATTTAACTTAACTTTTTTAGAATTATTTATTTCATAAGAACAAGCATCAAGTAAGTTTTCTAAACTACCCTTTACTAAAATATAAGTTTTTCCATCTAGTTTATTAACTGATGACATCATCTTTCTTACTGAATCAAATGGCGCATCTATTATTCTTGTGTGGTCGTATCTAAATTCTTCTATATTTGTACTTTCCTTAAAATATTCAAACATACAAGTTTCAGTTGGATCACCAATAAAGGAATCATCTGATATGGATGCATCATTTGCAAGTAAGGCAATATTTTTAAACATCTTGTCATCTTTAATATGTGTTTCAATTATTGTCATTTTATTTTGAGTAATAGTTCCAGTTTTATCGGAACATATTATATCAGTTGATCCTAAAGTTTCAACAGCTGTCATTTGTCTTACAATCGTATTTTTACGAGCAAGTACTCCAGCACCTGTTGATAAAGTTATAGTTATTACTGCAGGTAATCCTTCAGGTATTGCTGCTACAGCTAAAGATACACATAACATGATTATTTCAAGAATTTGATATCCTTTTATAACTCCATAAATAAACATTAGTACAAGAATTACAAATATTAATGTGGTTATTTTTTTAGACATTTCCTTTATTTTTAATTGAAGTGGTGTTTCTACCTCATAAGGTGTATTTAAAGATGTTGCTATTTTGCCTAATTCAGTATTCATACCAGTGTTTACAACAACTGCTTCTACTCTTCCAGACGTTACGCTAGAACCAGAAAATATCATGTTTGTTTGATCTTGAATTTGTTTAGTTTTTATACTTAATGTTTTATTATTTTTGCTTACTGGTAAAGATTCACCCGTTAAGGCTGATTCATCTACAGAGACACTACTTTCTTTTATAATTCTTGCATCTGCTGGTACCCTGTCCCCTGCTTCAAGAACAATAATATCTCCAGGTACTAAATATTTTGAATCAACGACTTTTGTTTTGCCTTTTCTAACAACCTTAACATTCGTAATAGAATATTTCTTTAATCCTTCTAAGGTTACTTCTGCTTTTTCTTCTTGGATAAATCCCATAATAGCATTAATTAAAACAACTACTGCAATTACGATTGAGTCTGTATATTCATGAGAATACAAGAAACCATATATAGCCATAATGATGGCAATGATTATTAAAATAATAATCATCATATCATTGAATTGGTTTAAGAATATGCTTAACTTACTTTTACCTTTTTTTTCAACTAATGCATTAAAACCGTGTTTACTTAATCTTTTATTGGCTTCTACTTCTGATAAACCATCCTCATTAGTTTTCAAATGTTCATATATTTTTTGTATTTTTTCAGAAGAAAAATTCATAATATCACCATACCAATTTTATCATACTTTTATCTTTTTTTATTTTTGTTAAATATATTTTATGCGTTTCTTTACATAAAAAAGATTAATCTTCCTTTTTTTCAAGTTTGATTAATCCTTTTTCGACTTCCTCTAAGGCTCTACCAATTTCTCTTTTTGAAACATATTCGTTTTCTTTCATTTGAAAGTGGTTTGTTTCATGCATTTGTTTACTACGTGTGCTTGCAATATGTACTAAAATGTACTTAGAGCCAACTGTATTAAGTATTTTATCTATTGATGGATAAATCATTTAATTCACTCTCCTATATTAATAATATACTATATTACTAATTTTAAGAAAATACATTAGACACGCGATTTACATCAAATTTATGTTAATAATTATTCTCTTCGGAAGTACACCTGCTTGATAATATCATACTACATATTATAAATAATATAATAATCAATTTGCATCATCCTTTCTGTATGATACATATATAGTTTGGTATTTTTTTCTATATTTATTACAGGTTATAAGTATTAAAGAGTCCTTAGAGTCGTCTCGATAGACGTTTAATCTACCATCTTTAAGTTCATCATATTTATATTCTAAAGTGTAAGTATATTCTTTATTTTTGTAGTTTATTTTAATAATACTTCCTAAACTAAGTTTATCTAAATTATTAAAAAATGATACTTTGGAGTTACCTCTATGGGCAGCTAAAATAATCATACTATTCTTTTCTTCTATAGGAATAGACTCTTTTAAATATAATATATTTTTACTTAAATCATTGTATTTTGAATTTATTGGGTAAAAACCCCTATTTAATTTAATATCAGGAATGGTAAGAATACCTATATATTCGTCCTCATTAGCTACTTCATCATCATACTTATTATAATAAAATAAAATGTTATCCTTATTTTCTTCAATTATTCTTTTTGCATCTATAGTATTATATCCTTCAAAGCAAGAAATAGTTAATATAAATATACATAGTATTGTTTTAAATAACTTAGTTTTCATAATGAATAATTGCTAAGCTTATTACGCTTAGAAGATAAAATATTATTGAATAGATAGATGATGAGGTTGCAGGCACGGTTACTTCTATTGGTTCATAGTTTTGCTCAAGTTTAGTACCTATATCTTCATTTTGTTTATTTTCATCTATTATATTTTTTGTCTCTTCTTCAATAATCGGTGGTTTATTTAAGGTTGAATTCTCTTCATTTTTATTAATTGGTTCATCAATTTCTTTATTATGGTCATTTTCTATAACTGGTGATATTGTTATAATAGGTTCAGTTATATCATTCTTTTTATCTTCAGAAGATATTTCTTTATCATTATCAGGAAGTTCATTTTCTATATTATCTTCAGTATCTTTTTTATTATTATCTTCTGATGGTAACTCTACTGGCGGAGTCACTGTTTCATTTTTTTCTTCTTCATTCTTTGTAGTTTCTTCTTTTGAAGTATCATCATTTTTTGTATCCTCTGGTTTTTCTTCCTTTGGTTTCTCAGTTGGTACTTCTTCTTCCTTTTTATCCTCTGGTTTAGTTTCTTCTGGTGGAGTTATATCTTCACCTTTATCATCAGGATTTTCTTCTTTTGGATCATCTTCCTTTTTAGTATCATCTGGTTCCTCTTCCTTTGGCTGATCAGTTGATACTTCTTCCTTTTTATCTTCTGGTTTGGTTTCCTCTGGTGGCGTTACATTTTCACCTTTATCATCAGAATTTTCTTCCTTTGGTTTAGAAGTCGGTACTTCTTCTGTTTTATCCTCTGGTTTAGTCTCTTCTGGTGGCGTTATATTTTCACCTTTATCATCAGGATTTTCTTCTTTTGGATCATCTTCCTTTTTAGTATCATCTGGTTCCTCTTCCTTTGGCTGATCAGTTGATACTTCTTCCTTTTTGTCTTCTGGTTTGGTTTCCTCTGGTGGCGTTA
>CAZWST010000041.1:0-9020 GCA_964636965.1 uncultured Muribaculaceae bacterium | reverse complement strand
TCTTCTGGTTTGGTTTCCTCTGGTGGCGTTACATTTTCACCTTTATCATCAGAATTTTCTTCCTTTGGTTTAGAAGTCGGTACTTCTTCTGTTTTATCCTCTGGTTTAGTCTCTTCTGGTGGCGTTATATCTTCACCTTTATCATCTGGTTCCTCTTCCTTTGGCTGATCAGTTGATACTTCTTCCTTTTTATCTTCTGGTTTGGTTTCCTCTGGTGGCGTTATATCTTCACCTTTATCATCAGAATTTTCTTCCTTTGAAGTATCATCATTTTTTGTATTCTCTGGTTCTTCTTCATTTGGTTTAGAAGTTGGTACTTCTTCTTCTTTTTTATCTTCCGGTTTAGTTTCTTCCGGTGGTGTTATATTTTCACCTTTATCATCAGGAGTATCTTCCTTTGGGTCATCTGGTGTTTCTACTGTTTCTTCTTTTACTCCACTTGAAGTTGAATCATCATTTCCTTGTTGAGAATTTGAAGACGTAGTTCCCCCATCTTCTGGTGGTTGATTTTCCCCGCCATTTGCACCTTCATCTTCCTTTAATGAAGGTGTTTCTTCTACTTTTGCTCCTTCATTAGTTGGTGCACCTTTATTAGAAGTTGCTGTAAAGTCAACTCTATATTCATTTAAAAGAAGATTTCCAGGCTCTAACATATCTTGATAATTATCACTTTTATAATAAATAAATTGTTTATTGTAATAATTATATGATTGTTTTAAATAGATACTTTGATCTCCTTCTATGTTAGAGGTTATTAATAGTTCATCTTCCCCAGTCCTTTTTACATCTAAAGTATCTGAAGTGATAGTTTGATAATTCTTTAAAACATTCCTTACATCTTTAAAACTAGTTGGTACACCTACTATTAAATCAGATTTGGTAACATAATCTTCAAATAAAGGTTTTGAAGTATGATAAGCCACTAAATTATTTAATTCATTTATTTCTTCTTCAAATGGGTAAATCGGAGTAGATGATGAAATTGATGGAACAAAATAGTGTTCAATTTCTTTTGAGACAGTTTTCCAAATTAAGTACTGAGTGATAGCGTACCATTTTGGATCTGTATGATCTATTCCTCCTTCTTTATAGCCATATCCATAATAAGCTAGTGCTTCAACATGTATTGCATCTGCATACTCCCAAGTTTCTGGATTCTTTTTATTCATGATTAAATGTGACCCATTTGGTGCACCACTTATTGGCTCCCATGATTCAACACAATATACAACGCTATTATCTGTTGTTTTTCTATATATTTTAGCCTGTTCGTGAAAATTATGATATTTGTAAGTATACTTAGGCGTATCTTCACGATGTTTATAATAATATACCCCATTTATTTCCTCGGCAGCATAAAATGTGCCTTCATAAGTTTGATAAGCTTTAACATCACTTACAAGTAATATAGAAAATATTACTGCAATTATTCCTGCTAATCTTATTTTCATTTTTTCTCCTTTCTTACTAACTATCCTTAATAAAAACGAAAAAGGAGAAATATCAAAGTACTTCTCCTTTTTTTACTACGATTATATATCTTAATGTATTTAATCTTATTTGTCAATACAATTTAAAAAAAGAACTTCATTAGAAGTTCTTAGGACATGATTCATAGACGTTTTCACATGTATCACATTCTTCACATGTGAATACTGGAGTAAAAGTATGATGATATACATGACGATTTATGATTTTAGTATTAATAGGCATTACATGAGGAACATCATGCATAATTACTCTTTCACATACTCTTGTTGTTGGGCATTCATATATTGGTGGACAAGTATTTCCAATTGGGCATGATTCTCCTTGTTTCATATTCATATAATTATAATCCATTTCGTTATCAATACATCTTGAGTTCATATAAACATTCCTTTCTAATCTATTTTATGCAAGTATTAAAAAAAGGACCTAAGCTTAAGTACTAGATAGTATAATTATCTTACATTTATTAAACTTTACATTATTAATTCTATATTATATAATACCCTAAACAGAAATGAGGTTCTTTATATGCAAAGTTTAAATTATAATGGAAGTTTAAAAAAAGATATTAAAAGTGTTTTAATTAGGAATAAAAAATCTGATATTATTATAAAATCTAGTTTAATTGGATTGTTAATTAATGCAGGTGTTATTTTATCTTCATTATTACTTTCAATGATCGATATAAGTAATAATGAGACAATACTTTTGAGTATAGCTACTGTAACTTCTTTATTAGATATTGAACTTTTTATAGGAAATCCTATTAGAAAGATTAAAAGAAGAAAAAGTGAAGCAATTGAATCAGAATCAAGAATTAATGATCTTACTAAATCCCTTGTTGGAGATATGGAAGAAGAAACAAATTTTATGCCATCTATAACTACTAAAGATGCTTTAATCGAATCTATTCAAGTAGAAAATAAATCGAATGATGGCAAATTAGAAACTGATTTTTATTCACTTGATAACAACGATAAAATACTTGTTCTAAGGGAAATAAAAAAATATATAGATAAACATGTTCATTCACTAGATGAAGAATATGATTTATATCTTCTTGATGAAGAGGACCTACCAGACGAATTACCAGTAGTAAGGAGATTGGAGGTTACTAACAATGAAAGAAATTAAATATGTAGGATCTTTAACTGACGATTTAGATGAAATAAATGGAAGAAATAAAGATAATGAAATAACTTCTACTCTTTTTAAAGTGTTTAAATCAATTTCTTTAATTGTCGTTATATTATTTATTATTTCTGTGATAACTGGTGGATTAAACCCAGTAATTCTTTCATCTTTAACATCATCTCTTACAGCAATTACCATAACTAGAGCTGCACGCACTAATATTTTTGCTGCTAGGAACTTAAAAAAAATGCAATTAAAAACCCAAATATCCTCTTTGGCTTTTGAGTTATCTAAACGTGCAGATTTTAAGGAAGAATACTATACTGAAAATATAGAAGATGCTGTAATAATAAAAAATGATGAAAGAAGTAATGATGAAAGTGAAATTCATGAAAGTGATATAGATGATTATATTAAAGAAATTACTAGTGATATCTATTTTCTTAATAAGCAAGATAAAATAAAAGTATTAAGAGAAATTAAAAGTGTATTTTATTCAAAAGATTATGAAAGAACTATAAGTGCTGCTACTAAGCTTTATGAACTTGAAGAAAACGAATTACCTAAACAAAATAAATTACCAGTAAAACAAGTTTTAAAACTAAGGAATGATAAAAAATGAAAAAAATAAACTATAAAGGTTCTTTGCTTAAAAACTTTAAGAAAACCGAAGGTAACTATAACTTTATTACTTTTCTTAAAAAGGATAAAGCCGAATTTTGGTTACTAGTATTAATTATTATAATGATTCTAGTTACTAACCTTTTTTCTTCTCTTCCTTTAGCTTCCATAATTGCTTGCTATACATATAGTTTTATGCAACTTCATAAAAGATATAATGAAGCAAAAAAAGATTTTTATAAAGAACAAGATAAAATAAAAGATGAAATTAATGTTTTAGGTGAAGAATCTTTAAATGAAAAAAAATTATATAAAGCTTTAAAAAGAGCTAAAGTTTTTGAACATACCAACATTAAAGAAGAAATGGATTTATATCTCGAATACATAACTAGTGATATTTATTATATTAACAATGAGGACAAAATAGCTGTTTTAAGAGAAGTAAAATCATATACTAAATATAAAGGCGGATGTTTAGCAGCAAAGGATATTTCTTTATATAAATTAGAGGGAGATGAAATCCCAAATAAAAAAGAACTTCCGGTTAGACAAGTTCTAAAACTTAGGAAAGATTTCAAAAGTTAATTAGTAATACCATTCTTTTCTATTGGTACCATAAAATCTGTTTGATTATCATGATAATATTCAAGTTCAGGAATGTCAGATAAAGTATATTTAAGACTTGGAAGAATATGCTTATAAAAATCATCTGACATTTTTTGTATGTCTTTTGCATCATTTGTTTTAATGCTATATTTTAGCCATCGATGTTCAGGAATAGTTAGTGGCTTTGAATTTTTTTGTTCTTTTTCATAAAGAATAGAATATTTATTACACATACTTCTTTCTTTATCTGCATAACTTACCATTCCATATTTAATTTCATCTTCATATAGATTTCTATATTTTAAAACAAACTCTGGAGCATCATGCTTAATGCTTTTATTATCTGTCTTTATAGATATTTCATAAAGTTTTAATTCAGGTAAATCAACTATTTCATAATCTAAATCAAATAAAGGCATTTCTTTTTCTTCATAAATAACTCTTGGAAATTCTTTAAAAATGCGCTCCTTTTTTGCATCTCTTGGTGATACACCATGGAACGCTTCGAAAGCTCTTGAAAAAGATGCAGCACTTTCATAGCCATATTTCACTGCTACATCAATTACTTTCATATTTTCAATGACTAAATCATAAGCAGAAGATGAAAGTTTTCTTTTTCTTATATATTCACCGATAGGTATTCCAACCATAACAGAAAATATTCTTTGCATTGTATAAATATTTGTTGCTAACATTGATGCGATAACTTCATAACTTATGTCATTCGTTAAATTTGTATCAATATATAAAGTTATTTTATTAAGTACTTCATAAATATTCATACATTGCTCCTTTTTATAAATTATTTATTGCGATATTATATTGACTTCTATGGTATTCAAACTTATTCTTTAAATCTTCTGTTATTCCAAAATTAATAAAATCTTTTTCAATTAAAAGCATATATACTCTTTCATATAAAGCCTTATTAGAAAATTCATTTGCACAAATACTTTCATGCATAGTTTTTAACTTTTCATTAGGAAATTCTTTTAAATATTTAAAAAATTCTTTATTACAATCTTCTACTGGTGTAGTTGAATTTTCATCTAAATCCATTTCGGAAATTATTTTAGATACAACTTCAATATTATATAACATATCCTCTTTATCCATTTTATACTTCCCTTCTAATTCTATATACATTTTATCATATTTAATATTAAGAATAAATGATTAGTATCTTAAAGTGATGGACCAATATGTTTTTCTATATCATTTAAAATATCAGATTCAATTCTCTTAATTGATAAGACATTATCTATACCTTCCACACTCTTTAGTGTATTAATTATATCAGATATTCCAGTGTAAGCCTCACTAGCTTCTAAAGCATGTCCAAATGTTGTTGTTTTTTCTTTTGTATAATACATTGTATATATAGTAGATCCAGACTCGTCATGTTTTAGTAAGGCGTAATTGTAATCATTTTTTGATGTATCTATTTTTAAAAACTTTTCTTCTGTAATGCTATCTAACACTACTCTTTCATCAATTAAAGTGATTTCATCATTTAATAGAATATTATAAAGTTTATTTTCGTATCTAAATGCAAATATAAATCCCTTTGTTATAAGTTGACTTTGTGAATCCCATAAAACATTAAAAGATATATCATCTAAATTTACCTCAAGAGATACAGTAAAAAATTCTTCAAGTGACATATAATTATCTATCTTTATAACTTGCATGTTATTTTTAGTATACTCTTCCATGACTTCATCTCCTATAAAGATTTATGATAACATAGTCAACATGTTTTTTATAGTGAAAAATTAAATATTATCTATAATTTTTTCTAACTTTTTATAAATATGCCCATAAACAGGATTATTTTTTATATCATCTAGTGGAACCCATAAAAAATCTTCTGATTCATTATCTAAAATTACATCACCGATTTCATCGACAAGAAAAAAGTAACGAAAATCAAAATGATAATGCTCAGGTAAATCCAGTAATTTATTATAAGATATTCTGTGAATATCTATATCAATTGGAACATTTATATCATCACTTGGTGATATTACTTTATATTCAGTTATTCCTGTTTCTTCTTCGGTTTCTCTTTTAGCTGCATCAAGGATAGTTTTATCACTTGAAGTAATATGACCTCCAGGATAGATATAGACATTAAACTCTTTATGATATAAAGTTAAGAAAAGATTATCTTTTTTGGAATAAACAAAAGAAGAAGCAACAATGTGTCCATCAAAATTATTCCAGTCTGCAACCGAAAATCCATCATATCTTTTTAAGAAATCAGTTAATACTTGAAGTTTATTTACTTCATCATTTATACTTAAATATTTTTTTAATATTTCTTGTGCTTGATTTTTCATATTTATTTCCTATTATTAGAACTCTAATTCTAATCCAACGCCTACCTCATTTATAGTTAAGATTCTGGACATTTCAATTTTGGCTGCAAGTGATACACAATGACATGGATAAAGATAAGGTATATTATTTTCTTTTAAATAATTAATAGTGCTTTTTAATCTGTCATTAACTTCAAGTAAATGAAATCCTCCTATTACAGCATACACTTTTTCTTCATTGCAAACTTTTTTAGCATACTCAATAATATTGCATATCCCACTGTGAGAACAACCTGTTATTATTATAAGGCCTTTCTCACTCTTATAACATATTGCTGAATCATCATTTAAGTAATCTTCTTTTAAGGTTCCTTCTTTTTTAGTTTTACCAATTGAATAACGTGATTCAAAACTATTTGTTACAGGGATTTCTCCCAAGAAGATAAGATTGTCACTAATGAAAGTAGGAGTTGATGTTAGATTTAAATGACATTTACTTGCAAGTTCTTCTTTATTTAATGGACTTCCAATAAAAAGTCCAGTAGCGTCTTCTTTATAATCAAAACAAAGTGGATGAGAAATTAATTCAATATCTCTTTTTCTATCAAAGAAATACTTAAGTCCTCGAGTATGGTCATCATGTCCATGAGAAATAACTAATTTATTTACTTTATTTAAGTCAATACCCATATCATTTGCATTTTTGATAAATGCGTCTGTATACCCTGTATCAAAAAGTATTAAGTCACTACCATTTTCAATGTAATAACTAACTGCTGGTTCTCCTAAATAATATTTGTCAATAAAAGTATTGTTATCAACTAAAACTTTAAGTTTCAAATAAATCATCTCCATTTGTGTTCTTTATATAATAATATCATATACTTAGAAAAACTGGTATATAAAAACTCAAACTAGAAAGTTTGAGAAATATTTTTAATCTTCGAGATATTTTTTATATATTTCAATTAAATCTGGATCATTTTGATTTTCCGGTAATTTATCTATATCGAAGAATTTCATATCCTTAGATTCAAAATCCCATTTTAATTCACCAGAATATTTTTTTATTAAATAAAGTGCTGTATTATTTATTACTATATCACCATTAGGATAGTCATTTCTTCTACTAGATCCAGAAACTATATTAATAAGTTTTATATCTTTTTTTAAGACATCTAAATTAGTTTCTTCTTTTACTTCTCTTATTACTGTATCTTCGAAGCTTTCTCCTAATTCTTGACATCCTCCAGGAATACCCCATTTATCTCTGTCTGCTCTTTTTTGAAGTAATATTTGGCCAGAGGAATTTACAATAATAGCTGCTGCTCCATCTTGTAATAAAACAAACTTGTGTTTTAATTCTCCCATACATAAGCGAGTAAATACTGGATATCCAATTATATTACTTAGTTCAATTATCTCATCTGGTGAAAGAATATTTATAATATCCTTTAATTCATCGTAATTTAAATTTCTTTTTTCCGCGTTGGATAAAGATTTAATTTTATTTAATATTTCTTTGTTAGTCATAATAATCCTTCTATCCCTATTAATTATCTATGTAATGAATCTTTATTTCTAAGTTTCCTTTACCATCGATATATTCTAGTTCATAATCGTATGGTTTATTGTAGCAGTCTATTTGATCTTCATATATTTTTTGTAAGTCGTCTTCTTTTCCTTTAAAAGACTGCCATTCAGACATGTTTGGCAATTCTATTTCAATATATTCGGCATTAAATTTTGTTTTAGAAAAGTCAAGAGACTTTAGTTTTTCAAGAGTAGATTCATCATCTATTACTCCCATAGCATAATCGAAATAAATTTCGTCATGCCAATTCATTCCTAAACCAATTAATTTTTCAGAATCTATCTCTTTAGTAAAAAGGTTCCAATAGCTGTCTAAATAGTCTACTTGTTCCCAATCAATGCATCTTACACTTATCTTGTATCCTTTATAAATCATATTTTTCTCCATATACTTAATTATTTTGTAAATATTTTAACATAGTTTAATCATTATTAAAACCATTATGATATTTTTATAATGGTGCCCGAGAGAGAGAAGTACAACAACTCTTTGGACAAAAGAAATAGTTAGTAATAAACTTAACTAGCCATAATATAGCAAAAAACGCGCTTTTATCAAGTGCATTTTGTTTAATTGCTTAATACTGAAAGCTCGCGTTTCCTATCAATCTGATATGATTGTCATAGTAATTTACAATGTTTTAAATGATATATTTTTAACTTACCTCACTTGAGGCTTAGTTTGTTGTAAATCATAGTTATTTAAAAATGTTGCAACTTCTTCCAATGACTCACATACTCTTGCACCATTTTTAATTAGATCCTTTTTAATTTTCAAGAAATTCTTTTGAATGCCTACACTAAATGTTTTCCCACCTCTTTCTGGTAAAACACAAAATATAGTTTTTTCAGGGCGTTTATTGCTGTCATCAGCCACTTCAAAAATACTATAAATACCTGTCATCTCTGGTGTTAAAACATATAAACAAAAATCATCATTCGCTTTATGCCAATCCTCGTTAGCTTGTGCTTGCTCATCCCAATCATCTACAACAGGATTAAAGACATCTACCTTTTCACCATCAAGCATCGTTAACAATTCATCTCTCCATGTTGAATTATTACAAGTACCGCCTAAAAATACGGTTATCATATCCTTTCACCTCTCTTTGTTATTTCTAATTATAGCAAATTTTCGATGTTTTTACTATATGCTTTGAGCATATTTATTACACACGTTCATTGATGATGTCAATGTACAAGTGTGTTTACTAAATTGACACCATTTAGTATTTAAGGACTACGAATTAAAAA
>CAZWST010000040.1:0-14704 GCA_964636965.1 uncultured Muribaculaceae bacterium | reverse complement strand
CTTATAAACACTAGGAAAAACAACTGTGTCACTTCAAACCTTAAGCAACTGGACCAACTGGGCCAACTGGAGCAACAGGTATAACAGGAGCAACTGGAGAAACAGGACCAACTGGCCCTGGAGCTAACTTCACAATTGGAACTGTCACAACAGGACCTAATGCATCAGCTACAATAACAGGTGCTGCACCAAACTTCGTGCTTAACTTAGTTTTACCTCAAGGACCAACAGGACCAACAGGAGCAACTGGTGCAACAGGAGTAACCGGACCTACCGGAGCAACTGGTGCTAGTGATACTATAACTGTAAGAAATACAACTACAGGGGATGCTGGAACTAATGCATCAGTTACAGATGTAACTGGAGCACCTAACCACGTATTAGATTTCGTAATACCAAAAGGATACGATGGAGTAGATGGAGAAACAGGACCACAAGGTATTCAAGGTTTAATTGGGCCAACTGGACCAATCGGACCAACTGGCCAATCTGGACCAACTGGACAAACAGGAGCAACTGGAGCAACAGGTGCAACTGGACCTAGAGGAAATTGTTGTAGATGTGGAGACGACTAAGCTAAAAATAGTAGTATACGCCATATCAAAAAATGAAAGTGCATTTGTCGATAGATGGTATGAATCAATGAAGGAAGCAGATGAAATATACGTTTTAGATACAGGTTCAACCGATGATACTGTTGAAAAACTAAAAGAGCATGGTATAAATGTTACACAAGAAATCATAACTCCATGGAGATTTGATGTAGCTAGGAATAAGAGTCTAGATTTAGTACCATTAGATACAGATATCTGTGTTTGTACAGATTTAGATGAAGTCCTAAACAAAGGATGGCGAGATAAATTAGAAAAAACTTGGAATAATTCTAATAGAATGCGTTATAAGTATAACTGGGCAATTGATGATAATAATAAGCCAATCGTAACTTTTCTTTATGAAAAAATACATGACAGACATAATTATAAATGGATACACCCAGTACACGAAGTTTTAGAGTGTTCTTTAGAAAATGAAATAATATCTGAAAATACTAATATAGTTTTAAATCATTATCCTGATAAAACAAAATCAAGATCGAGTTATTTACCACTTCTTGAATTATCAGTAAAAGAAAATCCAACTAATGATAGAAATATGCATTATCTTGGAAGAGAATATATGTATTATAAAGAATGGAATAAATCTATTGATACACTACTTAAACATCTAAGTTTAAAAAGTGCCACATGGAAAGAAGAAAGATCAGCATCAATGCGATATATATCAAGATGTTATTTAAATCTAAATAGAATAGAAGAGGCAAGAATGTGGCTAAATAAGGCAATAAAAGAAAGTCCCAATCAAAGAGAAGGTTACGTTGAACTTGCATTACTTGAATACAATGCAAAAAATTACTTTGAAGTAATAAAAAATTGTATAAAAGCAAAAAGTATTTTAAAAAATGAAATGATTTATATAAATGAACCATTCTGTTGGGATTCAACAATAGATGATCTATTATCAATAAGCTATTATTATTTAGGAATGAAAGACGAAGCATTATTCTATATAGATCGTGCACTTATCATAAATCCAAAAGACGAAAGACTATTACAAAATAAAAAGATATTTCAAGCATCTTGAAATATCTTTTCTTTTTCTTTAACAGCTTCAATAGTTATATTTAAATTAAATAAATTGCATATAGCAATTAAATCTTCAAATTTATAATTTAATCTACCTAATTCTGTTGATTGAACCCAATCATATGATTTATTTATTTTCTGTGCAAATTGTTTTTGAGTAAGCCCAGTATATTCTCTAATAAACCTAATTATGTCCTTAGCATCATAGTCTTTAATTGAAAATTTCATTCTCTTCGCCAATTTGATAATACACAAAAATGTTAAAAAATAGTATTAAGACGTATTGACAATACGTTAATAAAAAATTACTATTATATTATAGGGAGGATATAATTAATGAATAAAATAAGACATAGAAAATATATCTTTATTTTAATTTCATTTTTAATAGTAGGATTTGCGTCACTTACAACCTCATTACTTTTAACGGGAAAAATGAATATTGGTTTTAAAGCAAATGACTTTGATGTTTATTTCTCCAATGTCTATCTAAATGATGTTAAACATAATGAGTTTATTTCACCAGATGGAAAACATATAACATTTCAGTCAGAAAAACTAATTAATGTTGGTGAACAAGTTGTATTAAAATATGAAATATCAAATTCAAGTACTCAATATGATGCAAGAGTAGATTTAAATTATAATGCTAGCACTCTTGATAATGAATATATAAATGTTGAGATGCGAAAAGAATATGAAAATGACACTGTTTCATTTAATGATAAAGGGATAGGTTATATTACTTTTACATTAAAAAAACCATTAACTAATGATGATACTTTTGACTTTTTAATTAATATGGATGCTAATGCAGCAGAAGCAGAAGTAGATGATTTAGATGAAAGACCTATAATATATGAAAAACCAGGGGATTATAGTTTTTCAGGAAGTATAACTGATAAAGATAATATACCAATTAAAGATAAACCGGTAGTTATAATATCCGGTAATGGAATTCATTATACACAAACTGATTTAGAAGGTAATATTTATGCAGATGATTTAGCAGAAGGAACCCAAGATGTATATATATTTGATGAATATACACTTGAAGAAGTAAAAAATATGACTGTAGAAGAGATTAAAAAATATGCATCAGATAAAATAACTATAACAACTTCTACTTCTGGAAAAGCAACAAGTGAAAATAATCAAATAAATAATATAGAATTTAATAAAACAGAATCAATTGAAACTATTTCAATAAAGATTGGAAATAATACAATAGAAAAAGTTTTAAATGATAACGGCGTACTTGAATATAACGTTGATACTAATGAAAACTCAGTTGAAATAGATGGTCTGGGAATAAAACCATTATATCCAGGAGAAAATAGATTTGAATACGTATTAGAAGATGGTAAAACTGTAACTATAGTAGTTAATAATAAAAGACCAACTGCTCCAATTTTAACTGGAGGAAGTGATGAATACATTAACGAAAGAAAAGCAACTATTACACTAGAAAAAGAAGGATCTGCCTTAAGTAATGTAGATCATTATCAATATTATATATCTGATACTCCTGTAGATGATTTAAGTACTATAGTAGAAAATGGAACTACTAATAATGAATTAGAAATAAATACTGAAGGTACAAAATATGTTTACTATAGAACTGTTTCTAAGAATAATACATTAAGTAATTGGTCTAATCCTGAAATAGTTAAATTAGATTATTCCAATCCAACATTAGATATTTTAAGTACTAATCCATCATCTAACAAAATATCTATCAATTATAAAGCAACAGATAATTATTCTGGAATAAAAAATACTATTTGTGAAATCGGAGAAAATAATGAATATGGTATCCAAGGTGTAATTGGAAATGGAGTATGTACATTTACTGAATTAACAAATAATCAATTATATAATTATAAAATATGTGTGGATGATTTTGCTGGTAATGAGCGTGTTTGCAAAACTGGAGAAGTAAGAACTAATGAAATTCATAATCCAGTTATAACATTTGATAATATAGAATCCGAAACAGGAGATTATTATCTTGGACAAACTGCAAAAATTAATTTTGATGGAACAGGTGTTGAAACTCCAACATTCTACATTAAAACAACAAGACCAGGCTTAAGTAATATTAATTTAAGTAAAACTTGTGGAACAAAAGATTCACCTGGAGAATGCACTGATATAACACCAACAACAAAAGCAGAAGAGAATATATGGTATCAAGTAAGTGGGAATTTAGATATTAGTTATAGTGAACCTAGTGATGAGTATTCACAAATAATTGCTGTTGTTTATGATGGACACAATTACAGTAATAAGACTACTGGAACAATTGGTAAAATAGCATTTGCAGCAGCTGATTTAGAATATACTAATCCTCTAGCACCATCAGTAACTAATGTCCAAGAAGCTATAGATGATTTATATACGAGATTAAGATAGGAGATGCAATAATGAAATATTTAAAAATATTTGTAATCATGTTATTTTGTGTTTTTATTGTAACAGGATGCGGAAATAAAAAAGAAAACAATCAACAACCAAAGGAAGAAACTAAAACACCAGAAACTAAAACTGTACAAGCAGATAGTTTTGAATTTACAACAAATTCAGTAAATTTTGAAAATAATAATTCTGTTTTTGATATTAATATTAAAAATATAGCTTCTGAAGAAAGATACATAAATGAATTTTTAATTCATGTTAAAGACTCAGCTGGAACTGAACTTGCAATCTTATATGGATATGTAAATGAAACAATTGAAGCTGGAGGAGAGCGCGTAATAAGCTGTTCTTATGGAAGTAGTCTATCAAATTATGCCTCACTTGATTTTGAAGTAACAGAGTAGGCAAATATATGAAAAAGAGTAACATCAAATCAACATTAAGAAATATTATAGATGGTTTTTTAGTATTCTTCGTATTTATAACGACAACTGTATATGCATTACCTTCTAATGGAGTAACATATGATAACTCCAACAGTGGATCAACTGCAACAACAGTAAATGAAGCACTAGATGATTTATATACTAAGGTAAATGATAAACAAACTGAGATAGATAGAATTAATGGAATAGGTAATGCTACAGCTAATCATATTTTAAATGGTAAAACAGCACTTGTAAAAGGTCAAACTATAACTGGAAACATTCCAAGTAAAGGAGCCGCAACATATACTCCAAGTACATCTAACCAAACAATTGCATCAGGTAATTATTTATCAGGAGTACAAACAATAAAAGGAGATGCCAACCTAGTAGCAGAAAATATAGCAAAAGGAAAAAGTATATTTGGAGTAGCAGGAACATACACAAGTGATGCGAATGCAGCAGCAGCAAATATTTTGAGCGGAAAGACAGCATATGTTAATGGTAGTAAGATATCTGGAACAATACCAAATAAAGGAGCTACAACGTATACACCAAATACAAAAGATCAAAGTATCTCCTCAGGAAATTACTTATCAGGAGCACAAACAATAAAGGGAGATGCAAATTTAATAGCAGGAAATATAGCAAAAGGAAAAAGTATATTTGGTGTGACTGGTACATATACAAATGATGCAACAGCTACAGCATCAGATATAAAAAAAGGAGAAACAGCCTATGTAAATGGAAATAAAATTATAGGTATAGCTAATCTAGCTGGATTAGTAAATATAGAGAAAGTCGAAACTGGAACTACAACATTTGGTTATAGTAATGGCAATCAGAAAGTTACTACAAAAGGAAAACCCAAAATAATTATTGTTGTAAGACCCACAAAGAGTTTAACTTCCTACGAAGATAATGCTGGTATTGGAGTATATTTGACAGACAATAATTACAACATTCTTGTTAAGCAAGGTGGATATTTTTTAACCAATATTACTGATAATAGCTTCGAAATTAGGAACGTAAACTCTACCGTATATACCTATAGCTATTTATATGGTTATTAATAGTAGGTGAAAATATGAAAAAAGACAATATCAAATCAACACTAAGAAATATTATAGATGGTTTTTTAGTATTCTTCGTATTTATAACGACAACTGTATATGCATTACCTTCTAATGGAGTAACATATGATAACTCCAACAGTGGATCAACTGCAACAACAGTAAATGAAGCACTAGATGATTTATATACTAAGGTAAATGATAAACAAACTGAGATAGATAGAATTAATGGAATAGGTAATGCTACAGCTAATCATATTTTAAATGGTAAAACAGCACTTGTAAAAGGTCAAACTATAACTGGAAACATTCCAAGTAAAGGAGCCGCAACATATACTCCAAGTACATCTAACCAAACAATTGCATCAGGTAATTATTTATCAGGAGTACAAACAATAAAAGGAGATGCCAACCTAGTAGCAGAAAATATAGCAAAAGGAAAAAGTATATTTGGAGTAGCAGGAACATACACAAGTGATGCGAATGCAGCAGCAGCAAATATTTTGAGCGGAAAGACAGCATATGTTAATGGTGCGAAAGTTACTGGAAGTATGAATAATTATTCTAGTCAGCATATTTGGATAAATGGTTCAAACGGCACCCTTGCTACAAATGGAACGTATACTTACTCTGGTGGCCACACTACAAACGAGATGGTAACATTCAAGAGTAACTACAATGGATACTTTGATAGTACCACTAACTTTATCTTTGGAAAAAAAAGTGAGCTAGCTCCACGTATAGCAAGTGGATCTAATTTATTAGGTGTAGATGGAACATACACAAGCGATGCAAATGCGGTTGCGGCTAATATTTTAAAAGATAAGACAGCATATGTAAAAGGAAATAAGATAACGGGAACAATACCAAGTAAAGGAGCAACAACATATACTCCAAGTACATCTAATCAAACAATAGCATCAGGTAATTATTTATCAGGAGTACAGACAATAAAAGGAGATGCAAATTTAGTAGCAGGAAATATAAAAAAGGGAGTATCAATATTTGGCGTTGCTGGTACATACGCTCCAAACAAATCCGAGATGAAATATAAGAAGAGTATAAATGGTGCTACTCAAACATCAAGTAAAACAACTAGTGTTGGTGCAATGTCAAATCATTCATCATATCATATAAGCTATTTCTTTATGGATCATTCACACACGTCGGCAGCAACCGTAACTCATAAAATTCAAGTTTCTACAGATAATAGCAATTGGACAGATATAAAAACAGGAAGTGAAGCAAATGACGCAGGCACTTATATGTACAATTGGTCTTCAGATTTTACATATTCCGCCGAAAAATCAAAAACTTACTATTTTAGAGCTATAACATCTTATAGCGCTGGGACTTTCCTAGCAGGGTCTTCCTTTACAGTTGTAGGAGCAGATTAAAAAGATATTTCAAACCTTATGAAATATCTTTTCTTATGGTATAATTATCATTAGGAAGTGAAGTTATGAAAATAGTGTCATGGAATGTTGCAGGTTATCGTTCTGTATGTAATAAAGGTTTTAAAGAAAGTATTGAAAGTATAAATCCTGATGTAATATGTTTGCAAGAAGTTAAATGTCTAGAAAATGAAATACCTTATACACCAGAATGCTATGAAATGTATTTAAATGCTGCAGAGAAAAAAGGTTATTCAGGTACACTTGTATTTACTAGGATAAAACCAATAAATGTTGAGTATGATATGGGTATAGATATTCATGATCATGAAGGCAGGTTAATTACTTTAGAGTTTGATGATTTTTATTTAATTAATGTTTATGTTCCAAACTCTAAAAAAGAGTTAGAAAGATTAGAATACCGAATGACTTGGGAAGATGATATGTTAGCCTATATGAAAAAACTAGAAACTAAAAAGCCTGTTATTTTATGTGGAGACTTAAACGTAGCTCACAAAGAAATAGATATTAAAAATGCTAAATCTAATCAAAGAAGTGCCGGATTTACAATCGAAGAAAGAAATAAATTTACTAATTTATTAGATAATGGATTTATAGATACATTTAGATATTTTCATCCTGATGAAATAAAATATTCATGGTGGTCTTATTTATTCCATGCACGTGAGAATAATGCTGGATGGAGACTAGATTATTTCGTTGTCTCTTCATCTTTCATAAATAATATAAATGATAGTTTAATATTAAATGAAATTATGGGAAGTGATCATTGCCCAATCATGTTAGATATAAAATAAAAGAGATATTTAATTTAAATATCTCTTTTTAGTTTCTGTAGTGGTAAGTTGGTTAGCTTTATCCAAACTTAAGTCAAGCATATGAAGTGTACGAATAATATGATTTATTTCTTGACCATTAAGTAGTTCTCTTTCAGTAATATCAAATAATTGCATTAAAGAATTTCTAACTTTTTTATTAATTCTATGCTTTTTATTTCTTAATATATTTAAAACTTCTTTCTTGTTAGAAGTGCTAACTTTAAAACAATTACTCATCGATTCTTGAAGTAAAAGATAAATTATTGAATCACTTATATATGTAGAGTTAGAACTTGATTCCTTTTTATATCTACTAAAGTAATTAGAAAACAATAATAATCGTTCTTTTCTCAAACTATCTTCATGTCTTTCATAATAATCTACTACTTGTTCATGAGTAAAAGTAATGTTTTTCTTAATACCCATTCTGTACTTGCAAATACTAATCATATAATCAACTAGTATATCATTAAGTACTCTAGAAGATGCATCGACATCTATCATTTTTTCTACTTCAGTAAGTGGAATTTTTGTCATTGATTTTCCTCCAAATACTAACGTATAAACCTCTTTAGCTAGTTTTTGGTTTCCGAAAAAAGGTAAGTCAGGCATATCTAATACCTTTTCTGCATAGTCATAATCAAATCTTTTTTCTTTTGGTTCATTTAAAATCTCATGTATTTTAGAATATATAGAATCAAAGTATGAAGATACTTGATCAATCGACAATGAATATTTTTTTGCAATTTGGCTAAAACTCAAATTATTAACAAAATATTCATTTATATAAATTCGTTCAGTTTTATTAAAATATTTAAGATTAGGCAATAAGTCAGTTTCATAATCTATCTGACCTTCTATTTCTCCAGCATAATATTTTTTAATTGTTACTATTGCTCTTTGATATCTTCTCCTTAAACTATTATCAGTTTCATTTAATACATTAACTAACTCTTTAAAATCTAAATGTTCATATCCATTTAAATTACATATATGGTTTATTATTAATCTTTCTTTATCGCTTATTGGAACATGTCTATCATTTAAAGCCTTTTCTAAGTCATCTAATGGCATATAGATGTTTTCTGGAACTAAAATACCTAAAACATTTAATTTTAACTTTTTTAAAGCTGAATGTCTTAAGTGAAAGTATTTATCTTCACTTACCTCCATAATCTCCATAATTTCATCTTTTGAAAAAGTTTTACCTGATGGATTTTTAGTATTTTTAATACCTAAGGCAAAACTTAATACTCTGTTTTCTTCATCACTAATTACGGATTCTAAAGGCCTTTTATTTGTTAATTCAATGAGCTCTTCTTCAGTTAGTTCAATTTTACTTGCCATATATGTTTTGTATATTTCATTAAATTTAGAAATAGTATTAGTAATATATTCTTTTGTAATTTTATGAACTCTTTTAAGTATTGGGAATTTAATTATTAAATACTTATCAACATTATCTCTTTTACCATTTAATAATTCAAATATATAATTTGCTTGTAGATTTTCTATATAGCGCAGTTTAATGATTACTGTATCAAGTTCTTTATTATCTGTTTTAGATTTATCTAAAACGGCTTGAATAGTTTCTTCATCTATTTTATTTGATGTAATTATTCCATATCTATAAAAGTCTATCTTTCTTATTCCATCACCAATTATATTAGATATTCTATTCTTTTTAAGACCTGTTAGTGATGATATTTCTTCATAATCAAGCTTATCAATAATATGCATTTTTAAAATATTTCTAGTTTCATCAGTCAATTCATAAGTTTTATCTAAAATATATTTTGAATAGATATCTTTATCATATTTATTTTTATTACATCTCTTTAAATATAAATTATAGACATAATTTCTTGCACTTTTTAAAAAACTATGAGTTTTTAAATAATCTAAATTATATTTTTCAACCATTTCTTTAAGACCCATTTGAACAGGCCCAACTCCATAATAGAGATTAAGTATTCTTTTTCTTTCATCACTTATTTCATCACTTGAAGTTCTTAAAACTTCTTCGTATATTTCTTTAGTTAGATTTTGACCCCAAAATATATTATCTAAACCAAAGTAAAGTTTTTCAAGCTTTTGCATTGTACTAGGCATCAACGTAGCTTTTGGAGTAGCATGAGGCATTTCATAGTATCTCTTTTTTTCTTTTTTATTAAAGACAAAACAATCTAATAGAAGTTGTTGTTCTTCTGAAAAAGAATTTATATATTTGAGATAAGTGGGATAAAGTAATGTCGGAGAAATATTGGTATTTGTTTTTTTACAATTAAATAAAGCTAGATTAACTTCTTTTTCAATATATCTAATACTTGCTACTATATATTCTTCTTTTGAAAAGAATTTTCTTAACAATTCTCTTGTATGTTTTTCTAAATCATTAAAACTATTTCCGTATAAACTTTTTATTTCTTCAAATGACTTAGAAGAATATCTATCAATGATATCTTTGGAATTATACTTAAGTTCATCATTAGTTAAGTCAATATCATATAAAAGTGATTTATAGGTTTCAGTCATTTGTTTAGAAAAATCTAAATAGTCAGTCTTGCTCTTTTCAAAAATAATTCTTATTTTGTTTTGTATTTTATTTAACAAGCTTTCATATTCACTTAAAGTCATTGAATACTTTTCAGCTTGTTCTTTTTTTGTTAGTTTCTGTGGATGGCAGAATAAATCAAACACTATTTCCTTAGCAGTACCAGAAAAGAATTTTCTATAATATAAATAATTAATAATTTGTTTTGGGGTTAGAGGTTTTTCACTTAATTTATAAAACTTTGTTTTGTATTCTAACTTTAAACTATTAATAGTGTTTCTAAATATGGATCCTTTACTATTAATAATAATTCTAGCTTTTTCTTTTGCTTTAGCTTCTATTTGTCTAATTCTTTCTCTTGTAACTCCAACTTCTTCTGCTAATTCTTCAAGTGTGTGATCCCTTTCATCAATAACCCGCATATAAAATACATAGTAATAAAGAGGTGTTAATTTATTCTTAATTGCAATTAATATTTCAAATTGATCTATATCATCAATAACATCTTCTGGTTTATCTACAAGCTCATCTTCAATAAAGAGTTCTAGTTCATCTCCATCACTTGTGATTTCTTTATTAATACTAACAACAGATGTATTATATAGTTCCTTTATATAGTCTAGTGATTCTGAAGATACATTTAAAATCTCACATAATTCTTCATCACTAGGCATGATTCTACCTTTGTTTTCAACTTCATAAATAATCTTACTATAATTTCTTTTTGCTTGTTGAATACTAACGGATGTTTTTATATCTGAATGATTAACGTCTAAATTTCTAACTATTCTTTGTTTTATCCAATCTCCTGCATAAGTTGTTAAAGCACCAGTATGAGGATCATACATTGAAACAGCCTTTATTAATCCTTCATTACCATATTGAACAATATCCATTGCATCAACATTTGGATAACGAGAAAAAAATGGTTTAGCAATAAATACAACAAAAGCTAAGTGATGTAAGATAAGTTTTTCACGAGCTTCCATATCTCCCCTCATTGATTTAAGTCCAAGTTTATATATTTCATCATGAGGTAAAGGTGGAAAGTTCTTTATATACCTTAAATAAGCCGAGAATGCATCTCCTAAGTATCCTAAATCATCAATATTGTAAGAATTATTATCACTCATAAAAATCATCCTTGTTGTCTTTGTCAGTCTATTATATCAAAAATAGAGTTTAATTAGGTATATAATATTTAAAATATTTGGAAAAAAGTATATTAATGTGTTAGAATTTAATTGGTGAGAAAATGAATAATTTAGTCTTAGCTTATTTAGGAGATGCAGTATACGAACTATATATTAGAAAGTATTTAATTGATTCAGGAATTTGCAAAGTAAATGAATTACAAACAGCAAGTCTCGAATTTGTCAGTGCAAAATCCCAAAGAAGAATTCTAGAAGAGTTAATAAATGAATCTTTCTTAACAGAAGACGAAATAACAATAGTTAATCGTGGACGCAATGCATCAAGTCACTCAAGCAAGACAACGGATATAATAACTTATAAAAAATCAACTGGGTTTGAATGTTTAATCGGGTATTTATATAATAATAATATAGAAAGATGTAATGAGATTTTAAATCATATTACTAAGAGGGATTTATAATGAGAACATGTGGTAAAAATGTATTCAATGAACTAGATTATAAAACTGTAAGAAAAGTATTAATTTCAGATACATTCAAAGATAAAGAAATAATCGAGAAGATAAAAGATAACAAAATAAAATATATTGTCACTGATTCCAAAGTTATGGATCGTATGATGGCACATAATCAAGGTATTATAATGGAAATAGATGATTATGAATATGGATCTTTAGAAGATATAAAAGATGATTCTTTAATACTTATGTTAGATCACTTAGAAGATCCACATAATTTTGGAGCAATAATTCGTACATGTGAAGCAAAAGGTATAAAATCAATTATTATTCCAAAAGATAGAGGTGTAACCGTTAACGAAACAGTTATGAAAACATCAAGTGGCGCCTTAAATCATGTTAATATAATTATGGTTACAAATTTAGTTAATGCGATTAATAAATTAAAGGATAAAGGCTACTTTGTCTATGCAGCTGATATGGACGGATCAGATTATAAAACTGTAGATTATGCGGACAAGGTTGTTTTAATAATTGGTAATGAAGGAAATGGTATATCAAATATTGTAAAAAACAACAGTGATGAAATAATAAGTATTCCAATGAAAGGTGTTGTAAATAGTCTAAATGCATCAGTTGCTGCAGCAATTCTTATATATGGAATAGGTGAATAAAATGAATGAGTATCCAGATAGTGAATTAGTTAATTTAGTCTGTGAAAAAAGTGAAGAAGCCAGTGACATTTTATATGAAAAATACAAATATATAGTTGATATCGTCTACAATAAATATCGTAAAACAGCTTATTACTTAAAAGCTGACTTAAAAGAATTAAAACAAGAAGCATTGGTAGGATTTTCTGATGCATTAGTATCTTTTAATCAGGATAAAGGGGTAAATCTGCCAACATTTATTTCATTATGTGTTGAAAGAAAAGCAAGAAACTTTATTCGAAAATCTGAAACCGATAAAAGTAGAATTGCCGCTAATGCATATTCCTTAGATGCCCTTTATGGTGAAGGTGACTGTGTTCCTTTAAAAGAACAAATTGGTTCATCATTAGATGATCCACAAGTAACTTTAGAAGCATCTGAAAATATTGAAAACTTAAATAAAGCAATAGATGAACTATTAAGTAAACAAGAAAAAGAAGTTTATGAACTTATAATAAATGATTTTTCTTATGAAGATATTGCTTCTATATTAAATAAAGATGTTAAATCAATTTATAATACAGTTCAGCGTCTTCGTCAAAAAATACGTAGTATCTTAGAATAAATTCCATTGACAAGTCTTTATACCTTGTTTAAAATATTACCCTAATGGAGGAAATATATGGAAAGAAAAGATTACAATAATTTTGTTAAATCAATGAAATTATCTCATCGTTGGAACTATGCTGATGATTCTCTTGCTAGTGAACTTAGATATGGAATATTTGTTCCAAGTAATGATTTAATTATTGAACTTATGGAAGGAAAAGCTTACTTCTTATTAATGGAAGTAATCAATAGTTGTGAATATACTAAAAATTCTAACTTATTATATGTTTTAACGGAATATGTACTAGCAAAATGGAAAGAATATCAAAGAACTTCAAAAGAAGATTTTATCGCTGATGATTTAAAAACTTGTTTACAAGTATCTTTAAGAGCTATATATCGTTTATTTAAATCAGGCACAATTGCTTATGGTGAGAAAACAATATCTCGTATTATAGAAGATTATAAAGATCATATTGATTTAGAAGAATGTAAACCAGCTTTAGAAGCTTTATTAAAATCATATTTACATTATAATATAGAAATATCAGATGAAGCTCGTAAATTTATGGAAGCTGAAGAAGCTCGTCTTGATAAGATTCAAGAGACAAAAGAAAACTATGAAAGAAAATACATGTATAGCTATGATATAGCTGAAGAAGACTCTAACAAGGTAAATTTCATTGCTTCGGCATTAAAAGAAGGAATGATCTCTATTGAATATGATGGAACTATTAAAAGTCCATTTATTGATGAAGAAAATGACTTCCAAGTAGATCTTGATCTTACATTTATGTTAGACGAAAAAATCCAAGCTTGTATGATAAAAGAAAGTATCGATGAAGGATTAATTAGAGTAATAGAAGGTCTAGATTTCTTAAAACCTGAAAAACCAGTTGTAAAAAACTTATAAAAAGTAATTTATTGCTTGCAAACAACACTTTCCTGTGCTATATTATATGCGTACACGAAAGTGTTTTTTTTATACAATAAATTTTAAAGAGGTGTTTTGATGACAAAGAAAAAACAAGACGAAGTTTTAGATGAACTTAAAGAAACTAAAAATTCAGAAGAAAACAAGAAAGAAAAGAAAACAAAAGTTAACAAAGAAGCAATAAAACAAGAAAAGAAAAGAGAAAAAGAAAGTATTGCTGCACAAAAGAAAAAAATAGAAAATAGAATTGATGCTTTAGTTAAAGATAAGAAAGCAACAAAAGATAAAGACTCTAAAAAAGATATTAAAAAGGAAATCAAAAAATTAAAAAAAGAAAGATCAGCTATTGGTAAAAAAGACACATATCTAAGAGATGTAAAAAAAGAAATGAGTATGGTAAGATGGCCATCAGCTAAAGAAGTAGCAAAATATTCAATAGCTTCTTTAGTATTCGTAGCAATTTTTGCTATATTCTTCTATGGAATAGATGCATTATTTGCATTAGTAAAGGATTTGATTAGTTAATGGAAAAGTTATGGTACGTTGTTAA
>CAZWST010000039.1:0-15375 GCA_964636965.1 uncultured Muribaculaceae bacterium | reverse complement strand
TAAGACTTTTATTTGCAAGAATTGGAACACCTTATTGTCCTAATCATCATGAACCTATTACAAGTCAAAGTGTTGAAGAAATGACCAACAGAGTAATGTCTTATCCTGAAGGAACCAAATTAGAAGTTTTAGCTCCAGTTGTCCATGGAGAAAAAGGAACTCATAAAGATTTGTTTGACAATTTGAGAAAATCTGGTTTTACAAGAGTTAGAGTAAATGGAGAAACACAAGATTTAGCTGGCGAAATAATTCTTGAAAAAAACAAGAAAGATAATATTGAAGTAGTTGTTGATAGGATAGTCTTACATAATGAAGAAAGAAGTCGCTTATTTGAGGCAATTGAAACATCGACTAAAATGGCTGATGGGAAAGTATTAATTAATATAATAGGAGATAAAGAAATCTTAATGAGTGAAAATTATGCTTGTCCTAAATGTGATTTTTCACTTCCAGAGTTAGAACCAAGAATATTTTCCTTTAATGCTCCATATGGCGCTTGTCCTTCATGTAAAGGGTTAGGTATTACTAAACATATTTCATTAGATTTGCTTATACCCGATAAAACTATATCTATTTTAGATGGTGCAATTAAAACTGTTACAATTGATAATAATATAGAAACTAATAGATTAATTACTTTAAGTAAAAATTTAGGAATTGATCTAAGTAAACCAATTGGTGAATTAGAAAGTGATAAATTAGATGTTTTATTATTTGGTACAGATGAAGAGTTTAATTTTGAATACACTTCAAAAAATGGAAACAAAAGATATACAACTGAGTCTTACGAAGGAATAGTTAACAACCTAGAAAGAAGATATATTGAAACAGGATCTGGTTGGATTCGTGACTGGATAGATGGTTATATGGTTGAAAATGAGTGTCCAGTATGTAAGGGTTCACGTCTAATGAGTAATGTTTTGAATGTTTTAGTTGGGAATAAAAATATTTGGGAAGTTACGAATATGTCTATTAAAGATTTAAGAGTATTCTTTAAAAATCTTAAGCTTACTAAAACACAAGCAGAAATTAGTAATCTTTTAGTTAAAGAGATCGAGTCGCGTTTAGAGTTTTTAGATAATGTTGGTTTATCTTATCTAACATTAAGTCGTTCAGCTGGAACTTTATCTGGTGGTGAAGCTCAAAGAATAAGATTAGCAACTCAAATTGGTTCACGTTTAACTGGTGTTTTATATGTGCTTGATGAACCTAGTATAGGTCTTCATCAAAAAGACAATGATAGATTAATTAATAGTTTAAAAAATATGAGAGATTTAGGAAATACATTAATTGTTGTTGAACATGATGAAGATACAATGAGAGAGGCAGATTATTTAGTTGATATTGGTCCAGTAGCTGGAGAGCATGGTGGGTATGTAGTAGCTGCAGGAACTCCAGATGAAGTAATGAAGTGTGAAAAATCCATCACTGGTGGATATCTTTCAGGAAAATATAAAATTGATGTGCCAAAGAAACGTCGTAAAGGTAATGGAGATTTTATTACAATTAAGGGTGCAAAAGAAAATAACTTAAAAAATATAAATGTTAAATTTCCCCTTGGAACATTTACTTGTGTAACAGGTGTATCTGGCTCAGGAAAATCATCACTAGTTAACTCAATATTATGTACATCCTTACAATCTAGTGTTTATGATTCTAAGGTTACAATTGGAAAGCATAAATCAATTGAAGGACTTGATAAGGTTGATAAAGTTGTTCAAATTACTCAAGACCCAATCGGAAGAACTCCAAGAAGTAATCCAGCAACATATACAGGTGTATTTGATGATATACGAAATGTATTCGCTGAAATGAAAGAATCTAAAATTAGAGGATATGACAAATCAAGGTTCTCATTTAATGTTAAAGGTGGACGTTGTGAAGCTTGTTGGGGTGATGGTGTAAGAAAAATAGAAATGCATTTCCTTCCAGATGTTTATGTACCATGTGATGTTTGTCATGGAACACGCTTCAATTCAGAAACTCTTGATGTTAAATTTAAAGGAAAGAATATAAGTGAAGTATTAGATATGCGAGTAGAAGAAGCATATGAATTCTTCTCATAAGTACCTATTGTAAAAAATAAATTACAAGTATTAATAGATGTTGGACTTTCTTATGTTAAGTTAGGGCAATCAGCTCCAACGCTTTCAGGTGGAGAAGCAGGACGTGTAAAACTTGCAAAAGAATTACAAAAAAAACCAACTGGAAAATCTGTATTTATTCTAGATGAACCAACAACTGGATTACATACTGATGATATTAAAAAATTGCTTGTTATATTACAAAGAATAGTTGATAATGGAGATACAGTAATTGTAATTGAACATAACTTAGATGTAATTAAGGTTGCAGATTATATTATTGATTTAGGACCAGATGGAGGAGATGGAGGAGGAAAGGTTGTTGCAACTGGAACTCCAGAAGCTGTTGCTAAAGTTAAAGAATCTTATACTGGACAATATCTAAATAAAATACTAAATAAGTAATGTTGATAAATACATATTTATCAACATTTTTTATGTTATAATATTTTTAAGGAGTTTAGTTATATGCAAAAGAAAAAAGTAATATTAATCGCGCTATTAATCATAATAATATTAGGTCTATCTTTAACTGGAGTAATATTTTTGTCAAAGAATAAAAAGGAAGAACCTCCATCAGACAAAACAACAGAAAAAGTTGATGAAGTACAACAACAACTACCAGAATTAATAGAAAACAAATCTGATAAAAATTATCTTACCTTTGATCTGAAAGGAGACTACTACTACAAAAATTCACAACAAGGAACTATAGATTTAATAAGTTTAATTTATAATGCTAATAATAAATTTAATTTTAATAAAACAGATATTTACCTATCCCCAGAATATAACGAAGAAAAAGGTTATATTATTTATAATTACTCAATTGGCAACATCAAAACAAACTTGAATTATCGTTTTACTATAAAAGATGAAAAACTAAGTAAGCTTGAAATAATTGGTGTTAAAAAAGCAAATTTAAAAAGAGTAAATAAAACAGATGAAGAAAAATTAAAAACAATTACTAAGAACTTCGATATAGAAGATTTTCTTAAGAGTAAAAATATAAATAGAGAAAAAAATCCTCCATTAGAGGAAGTTTTCTACTATGACTACAACACAAAAGAATTAACTTATGAATATGGAAGACTAGTAGGAGCAGAAAGAATATTTAAAAAATTAAATTAAAGCAATTGGTTTTACAATTGCTCTTTCTTTTTCAAATTGTATACATTATAATTAATAATAGGAGAGTGATAATATGAATCCAGTTTTAGTTGATTTAGGATTTATGCAAATTAGATGGTATTCAGTACTTATACTTATTGCTTGCTTTGCTGTTTTATTTTTAACACAAAATGAAGCAGAAAGATTTGGAGCACAAAGAGAGTTTATTTTTAATATGCTTTTCTGGGCACTTATTATGGGAATAATTGGAGCAAGACTTTATTATGTAGTATTCAATATTCAAGATTATATGAAAAATCCAATTGATATATTAAAAGTATGGGAAGGTGGACTTGCTATTCATGGTGGTTTAATCTTTGGACTACTTACAATTATTTTCTATTGTAAGAAATATAAAGTAAGAGTTGTAAGAGTGCTAGATTTTTTGGTTGTACCATTACTACTTGGACAAGCAATCGGAAGATGGGGAAATTTCTTTAATCAAGAAGCTCATGGAATTGCAACTACTGAAGCAGTTTTACAAAAGTTAATGATACCAGACTTTATTATTGAAGGAATGAAAATAGATGGTGTAGTTTATACTCCAACATTTCTTTATGAATCAATTGTATGTTTAATTGCGTTCATTGTTCTTTTGTTTGTTAGAAGAGGAAAATATACAAAAGTTGGAACAATGACAGCTTCTTATCTTTTAGTCTATGGAGTATTAAGATTCTTTATTGAGATATCTAGAACAGATGCTTTAATGTTAGGTGGATTTAAAGTAGCACAAATTGTTTCTGTTATTATGATAATAGTTGGTTTAGGAATGCTTATGCTTATTACTAAAAAAGGAAAGTTTGAAGACAGATACAATGACGCTGAAAACAGTTTAAATATTAGATATTAAAATGATTCTCCTTGTTATTTACTTGATTAAATGATAAAATTAACTTAGGTGATGATATATGAGACTCATAGATATGAATGTTTTAGAAAAAGCAAATCAATTAGAAGCATTAATTGCTAAATCTGATTTAGATACAGATTATTCTATTCAAGTTAAGTGGGATGAAAATCCAACAAAAACAAAAAGAGAAGCAAAAGTAATTATTGATAATGCCAGAATTTTATTTCAAAATGGTGCAATAGATAATTTAGATATAGATATGAAAGCAGAAGCGTATGCAAATTATAATACTATATTAGATTCATATTTAAAAAGATTTCCAGAATTTGAACTTAATGATGTTCAAACTGAAAGCGTACCAAGACACATTTAAATGTGTTTTTTTCATGATTAAAAAGCATATACTAAAAATTCATTATTTTCATAAATTATATTAGAAAGGAATGAATATAATGAATAATAATTGTACATGTGGAAGATGTAATTCATGTGTATGTCCAACTGGACCAACCGGACCAAGAGGTGCAACAGGACCAACTGGCGCAACTGGTGCAATGGGTGCAACTGGTGCAACAGGGCCACAAGGTATTCAAGGAATCCAAGGACCACAAGGTTTAATTGGTGCAACTGGACCACAAGGTATTCAAGGAATACAAGGTGTATCTGGTAACACAGGACCTACTGGACCAACAGGTGCAACAGGAGCAACAGGATTAACCGGACCAACTGGAGCAACCGGAGCAGCTGGACTTCAAGGGATCCAAGGATTAACAGGAGATATTGGTCCAACTGGACCAACCGGACCAACTGCTTAGGGTTAAAAGTGACACACTAAATATTCGTATAAAAAATCACTCATTGTTTAGAGTGAATTTTTGTGTCACTTTATACCTTTAGCATATCTTAAACCTAGACACTATCATCATTTGAATTAATATTCTTCAAATTATATCTAAAGTAAATATCAGTTGTTCCATCTTCACTAATTTCAATTCTATCTATAATTTGTAAGAGTAATGTTTTATTAGGTTCTTTAAAAGATAAGTAATTATCTATTATTTTCTTATAATTAGGTTCTTTATATTTTTTACTATCTAATATTTCTAATTCATTATCTAACTCTTTAATAATATTTTCTTCATCTTCTATTTTTTGATAAAGTGTCTTTTGTGTAGTTTGGAATAAATCTTCAGTAATATTATTACTTAATTTATCTAAATACATAGTTTCAATTTGTTTTTTATATCTTTCAATAACATTAGATGATTTCTTTTTTAAAATCTTAATTTCTTCTAATCTATTCTTAGTTTTTTCTTTGTCCTTTAATAACTTTTCAAAATTTGTACTATCTACATACTTTTTGCACTCATCTCTTATTGTATTTATGATATTTTCTTCTAATACATTATAATTAAACCTATGTGGAGTACAAACATCATACTTACTATGTTTCTTATAATAATTACACACAGTATAAGGTATTTTAGCATTTTTATTTTTTTGAATACTTATAGTATGCCCACATTCTTTACATTTCAACATACTTTTTAGAAGATAGTAATTACTACTTTCTTGTGTATGTGAATTATCAGAAAGTATTATTTGAACTAAATCAAATGTTTCTTTATCAATTATAGGCTCGTGTTTATTTTCTACTTTAACCCAATCTTCTTTAGGTATATAAGTTATTTTCTTAGATTTTAGACTTAATTTAGTGGTCTTTCCTTGTATCATGTGTCCTAAATACATCTCATTAGTAAGTATATCCTTAACTGTGTTTGGGTCCCAATATTCAAAAGTCTTGGTTTTTACACCTCTATTAGAATTTGTATGTATAGATGGAATAGGAATACCTTTTCCAGTTAAGTATTCAGCTATTTTATTTAAACTCATACCATTTTTACATTGATTAAATATATCAACAATTATTTCTCTAACACTTTCATCAACTATTAATTTATGTTTGTCATTTGGGTCTCTAAGATAACCATAGGGAGGTTGACTTCCCATAAATAAACCTTGATTTATATTTTTTCTATATGTTTTTTTAATTTTTTTAGAAGTTTCTCTATTATGTCTTTCATTTGCCCAGTTAAGAATAGGAGCAATTTCATTACTTGTACTATCACTAAAAGTATCAATATTATCTAATATAGACACATATCTAGTATCATGATCCGGAAACCATTTCTCTATATACTCATCAGATTCTATGTGTTCGCGTCCTAATCTACTTAAATCTTTTGTAATAACCATGTTTATTTTTTTTATAAGAATATCATCTTTTAATCTAGTAAAATCAGGTCTATCAAAATTTGAACCAGTATAACCATCATCAATATAGAAACCTATAAATCTGTATTCAATTACACCTTTATCTTGTTCTTGTAGTTCATTTAAAAAAGCCATACATATTTCTTTTTGGTTGGAAATACTACGGCTTTGTTCATCTTTGCTCTTACTTTCATCTGCTTTACTTAATCTAACATAAATTGCTACATAAAATATTAAAATATTTGAAAGCGTTTTATTTAGAGCTTTATTAAATTCAAGCTGAATTGAAGCCACAATTAACCCTCAATTTTATAATACTCCAATAACAACTTTTCAAACAATTCTTGAATAGTTGTCTTTGTTTTATCATCATAATGAACATTTATTTTCATTTTTCAAGACCTCCTTTTACTTAATTTTATTTTACTTAGTAGGTTATTATTATAGATTTTCTCTATTTTTAATTTATCTATTAAATTCAATGCACCTCCAATAAATACAATTTTCATTATTTAACGGAGTTAATGATATAATAGTAGTCATTTCTTTTCACTTATTTTTCCATAAACTCTAATTTACAACCAGTATTTTTTAAAGTATCAAATAATTTTTCTAATAAATCATAATCAATACTTATCATTCTACTATTTAATGTTACAATTCTAGTAACTTGGCTACAATTAATATAACTTGTAAGAGTCTCCAATAAAAATCTATCATCTTCTAATTCATATTGCATAACAACTTCATCTTTAATATCATCAATAGTCACAGTATCAACAATGTAGTAATTTTTTTTAATGCAATAATTTATTAATTTATCTAAAATTTTATCATCTTCGTTGTATTTTTCACCAACATAAATAAGTATTGCATCTTCTTCTGTTCCAGCATCATCTATTAATTGTTCTAGTCTTGCTAAATTTATTAAATCTTTCATATTTTTTAAAGTTAAAAACCTATAATAAGTTTTACCAGCACATTGGATTTTTTCATCCATATCCATTTCTTTTAAAATTAATTCTATCTCTTCAAGTGAATCAACACATTTGCCATTTCTAATACACCATGCTTCATAACTACGGTATATTTCATCACAAGTATAATCATCATCTAAATCTATTCTATACACTATTTTCTTTTCAAAAAAATTTAGAAATGAACTCGCTTTAAATTTTTCTAGTTTTTTTATATTATTTAATTTCATAATTTAATCTCTCTCTTTCTTTTCTTGCATATTATTTTTACAATACTCTATGTATTCATTTATTAAATCATTAACATCTTCATAGCCGGTATCACACCAACTTATTAATTCTAACTTAATTTTATTTTTTTTCAGAATATCTAGTAAACCTTTAATGTCATTACACCAATTAAATAGAGTAAGATGATCATATGCAATTAATGTGCTTATCCATCTATTTTTTACCATCTCTAAAATGTCTTTTTCTGTATTTTCAGCAAAATCACATATATTGTAAGATAAGTGAGTAATATTATAGTTATTACATTTACAATAATTACAGATACCTATAATCTGTTCTTCAAAAGTTGAACCATCATTAATTTCCCACTCATCCAATGAGACACAAACTCCTACGGATTTTATTTCTTTTTTATTTAATTTTTTCATTTATATTTCCTTCTTTCTTAATTCAATTTTTATTTCTGCCGAAGCAGGAAAGGGAATAAAATCCCTTTTTAATCATTAAAATGGTAAATCTTCATTTTCATATTCTGGTAAGGATTCAGTTGGTGGTGCTACACCACAGATGTAAGAATACTCTTTTTTTGCTTCATCATTTAATGTCAATTTTTCAAAGTACCAATAACCATGATTTCTTTTTATTCTTTCTCCTTTACCTGTTTTTTTAAACCATTCATAAACTTCACCCTTAGATTGACACTTACCTTTTATACCATTTTGCTTAAACCATTCGCGATAAATACGATAAATAATGGTAGTAGTGTAATTATCTTTAATTATTAACTCCGTTCTTTCAGTTATACACTCGTCAATAAATTGCAAAACAGGGTTATTTTTAACTTTAAATTTTTCTTTCCATTTATAACAAATTTCAGGAATATTATACCTATAACCATTAGTAATAACATTTTTAAGTTCATTTACCGCCAGAGAAACAATATATTCTTTTTCTTCTAAAAGATGTTCAACCAATTTTGCATCTCTTGCTTCTTCGGGAATAACATTATCACATTTAATAATATTCATTCTATCATATACTCCTGAATTTTTATCTCCGTCCCATGTAGGTATTTCATTAGTACAAAACCATATTAATCCTTTAAATACAAAATTAATGAAACCATTCTTAACCTTATATTCTCCTGGGATTAAATCTCCTCCTGTTGCTTGTTTAAGAGTACAGATATCAGGAATTGATGTAAATGACATATCATTACTTCCAACTAATCGCTTATTCAGTAAATCAACTTTACCAAATCTAGATTCCATTTCAATTAAATCTATACTACTACAATTATCTTTACCTATAAGTTCAGTTAATAAAGATTTTAATTTACTTTTACCTGTATTATGTGCTCCTACACATATGAAAAATTGTTTGCAACGGTATGCATATACATTACTTAATGCCATTCCCATTGCTTGTAAGAGCATTTTTTTTAAATCAGAATTATTATTTGTCAAATCAGACATATATTTATCAAAATAACCTGTAACAGGTTTTTCAACATTCTCTTTATAGTCACAAGGAATCCTTATAGTAGAAATATATTTTTTTGAATGAGGTGTTATTTCTCCTGATGATAAATGATAAACACCATTTTCAAAATTAATAATATCTTCATCGACATTTAAATTTTCAATAGGAATAAATTTTAAATCAGTTATTAGTAAATTATATACTTCATTTACATAGGCAACTTTTTGAAGTTCTAAAGGAATTAATGATTTTATGTAACCTTTTAATTCATTATCATCTTTTAATTGATAGTAACCTTTTATATAGAAATATCTAAGTATTGCACCATTAGCATAATTTTTTACAAAGAAATATGCAACATTTTCCCTAAAGAATTTTGATAAGTTGGGAGCATTAACCGAATAATAGATTTCACCATTATTTTTGGTACGCTGTTCTATCCAAGTTAAACTTTCAATATTATTACATTCAAAATCAATTTCTAACATTTGATCTTTAATAATATTTATAAAATAGTTTCTTTTATTTTCAAAGGTATCATCTTCTTTTGTAATTCCAACTAAATCACAAAATTTATCAATAGCTTCTTTTTCTGTTTTGTTTTCTGAATATTTAATATAATCAATGGTATATCCACTTATACCACCATGTGCACCAAAACAATAGAATTTATTACTATCTTTAAAATAGCATAAGCATCTTTTGTGTCCACAAATACAACATTCATCAAACATCACATAATTGGAATTAGAATTTTCGCCATAAATAGGAGTATTCTTTTCTTTCATAAGAGATAATAAATCAAAATTTTTCTCTAAATCTCTTAATTTTTTATTTCTTTTATAAGTTTTAGTAGAAGATTTTTGTTCTAAATTATTAGCATACTTTATAATATCTTCCCAAGTAACTCTGGCATTAAGATTTAAGGTTACTATTTTTTTGGTTTGCCCATTTGTGGTAAAATACATTCTTGCGACATCTTTACATGCTTGATCTGCTAAATCTATGCAATTTAAAAATGTCTTTATTGCAAATGTCATTTTATTTACTTCATTTATAGGTTCATCTAACACCAACAATACATGAAATTTTGGTACTTCATCTGTATGACTAAAACTTTCATGATATAGGTAAGGTTCAAAACCATTGTCTTTTAATTTTTTTATTACCATCTCTGGTGTGATTAATGTTTTTGTATCCTTATTATCTATATCTAAAATAATTAGTTGTGAAGAAATAAAATTTTCGTTTTTCAAGCCATTTCTTGCTACGCATGGTGCTATTGTATAACCTTTTTTTATACAGTCTGCTAATTCTTCCAATGTAACTTCTACAATGGTACTATTATCTTTAAATCTATCTTTTATCTTAGGAATTTGAAATTCATTTGGTTTATTAGTAAAAGGTGTTTTATCAATCATCATTTTAAGTTTAAACATTAATTTAACCTCCTTTTCTGTAAACCATCATGACGAATTATAATAGGTGTTATAACTGTTAGCACTAATCTATACTAACAGTTATAACTTTTTTTTATTAAGATTATAGGATTTCTCCATTTGATGATACAACTGGTAAATCTGACTCAGGTATATCTTCATATTGTAAATCTTCTTGCTCTGCTGAAGATATAATAGGTATATCTTTATATTGTTCATTATCTATACCAGTTTTATAGATATCATAATCTACATATCTACCATCTAATGTTTTCACTTGAGGTTCTTTTAAATAATCTAGTTGATCTAAACTTTTAAATCGAAATAAAGTGATTCCTAATTTAATTTCACCATCTTTTTCATATTCTTCATAGCCAAATTCACCACCAACAACTAAATCATAAAATTGTTCTAAATCTAATTCTTTATTAGGTTCTACAATTATTTCTTTATCATTTGACTTTTGAACTGATGTAATAAATGTTTTTAGATATGGGTAGTGTTCTGGTTTTAATGACAGGTATTTTGTACCTTCATTTGGCCATTTAGCGTTAAAACCCGAATTGTTAAAGATTTTATTGAAACAACCTTTAAAATCATTGTCATCATCAATATCAAATTCTATTTTTAAAGATTTGTTTCCATTGTTTTTATTTATATACTCCGAAATATACAAAATTCTTATGATATGTCCTCCAGGTGTTAAATTCATATATCTATTTTCATCTATTTCATCCCAATTACTTGGTATCATTACCATTTTTCATCACTCTCCTTTTATCTTAAATGGTAAAAATAATATTAGTTAGTATTATATGTTGAGCTCATTAATTAAAACATTTTTCGCTAACTGACTTAACTTTACCACTTTAATTTGGTATAATCTATGAAAGAAACATTAATGAAAATTTAAAACCAAAAAGGTATTTTTTTTAAAAGGAGTTAGTATATGGATTTAGAGTGTAGTACTTACATAACTGAAAATGATGAATATGTTATATCATTTATATTAAAAGTAAATTATAAGAATATAAGTAAAGTTAGAAATATAAAATTTTTTAACAACATTGGTAAAGATGAATTAACTATTTCTAAAACAGGTAGTAATGATTATAAAGTAATTTATAAATTTAATGTTGAAAATGAGTTTTTTGATTTAATTAGTAGATATGGAACAAGATATTTAAATGGGATATTTAAAGAATGTAAATTAAAATATCTGAATAAAGAAATATGGGGGCATTTAATAGATTCTAAAATAATAAAAAAAAATTATATTTTAACAATAGAGAAAAAAAAGAGAGATTTGGCTATAAGTCATAAAAATAAAAAAAAGAAAGATGAAGTAGATATATTTGAGAAGAATTTTAATAATTATATAGATTATAAATATGGTAAATTAGAAAATGTAAAATTAAAACCTCTAAAACATTACTATTTTAATGAATGTATTTATAAAGAAAATGATTTAATAGTTTGTTTTTTAGATATAATTTTTAATTTAAACATTGCATTAAATATTAAAAAATGTACTATGTGTGATAAATATTTTATAGTAAAGTCTGGTAATCATTATAAATGCTCAAGGGTATATCTAAAAAATTTAACTTGTTCTGAATATTCTGATAAAATTCGACGCCAATTCACAAATGATAAACCTATTAATAAATTAAAAAGTTATCTTAGAAATAGAATTCCAAAAGATGATGATGAGGCTTACTATGATTTTTCTTTAAAAATTGAAAAACTTGGAAAAAAGTATTATGGTGATAAAAAAGGTTATGTAAACAGTTTATTGAATAGTTATTGTAAAGATAAGAAAGATAAGGAGAATTTGATAAAAGAGTTTGAATTACAGGAATATTTAAAATAAAAAATTGTTTTTAAAATATGCAAGTGCGAAAGAGAATATATATCACTTGTTTTTTTATTAATTAAGGAAAAAAGGAATTTTTAATAATTTATTGATATGAGATATTTAATATAAAATTTTTATATATATTTTTTACAAAGAATATTATCTATTTTTTTTATAAAATTTGTCCTTTTATCCATTAATATTGAAAAAGTACTATAAATACAGAGAAAAATAGAGGGATAATAGAAAATTTTTTTATCCCTCATATATCACTTTAAATCACTTTAATTTATAAGTTTTATCATCATCTTTATATGTTATTCGCTTTATGATTTCATAATCAACATAATCACGATCGTAATCTTCTCCTTTCTCTAAATCATTAATCAGAATATCCATTAATTTTAATATCTGCTTTCTTATTCTTTTAGGAAACATAACATTAAAATTATGGTAGATGGCATATATGGTATGAAACATAGTTAATACTGCTTCATTCACTACATAATCTTTTTCTATTGTTTTCATTAATAACTTCCTTTCTAAAAATCAAAAACATATCTAATATAATATAACTTTAAAAATAATGCACTTCCCAACGAAAAATATATGTTTGGAAAAGTATACGTTTTCAAATAGAAAAATCACATACAAAATATTTATATTTTTGTGTTTAAAAACACTATTTTTTTATTTATAAATATTTAAAAACTATATCACAGGTTTTTAAACAATACGTGATACCTTAGTTTATCTATAATACCATTTTCTCGAGGTGAGAAAATTGGAAAATAGAAAATTTGGGTATGGGCGTACATCTTCAACTAGTCAAGACCCTAAAAGACAAATATTAGAATTTAAAGAGTTAGGAATTGAAGATCATGACATTTATATTGACCAGAAAAGTGGAAAAGACTTCAACAGAGAAAAATATAATCTGTTAAAAAAAATACTTAGAGCTGGTGATATACTTTATTTAGATGATTTGGACCGTTTAGGTCGTAATTATAGTATGATTTTAGAAGAATGGCATTATCTAACAAAAGAGATAGGAATAGACATAATCGTTATCTCTATGCCTTTATTAAACACTACTCTACATAAAGATTTATTAGGAACATTTGTTTGCGATTTAGTGCTTCAAGTTTTAAGTTTTAATGCACATAAGCAAAGGGAAAGCATTAATAGAAATCAAAAAAATGGTATATTGGCTTCAAAGGCAGCTGGTGTAAAATTTGGTAGACCTAAAATAAAAATTCCAAATGAATGGGTAGAAGTAACTACAAGATGGAGAAATAAAGAAATTACTGCTCGTGAAGCTATGAAAATATTAAATTTAAAACCAAATACATTTTACAATTTCGTAAAGAATGAGAAAAAGTGATAAATAAGGGATTTAAGTGATTTTTAAGGGATAAGTAATTATAACTCATCCCTTCATTTATTCGTTGTAATAACGACGATTTCTTATATTTAAGGGAAGAAGTGATGAACTTTAATAATTTTTTATTATAATATTTTTTATCTAATATATTATAAATTTTTTTTTATATTTTTATTTTTATCTAAAATATAATAAAATTTGTCCCTTTATCCCTTAAATGTAATTTTTACGTTGTTTTACAACGAAACTCGCGAGTGATAAATTAAAAATTTTTATCCCTAAAAAATCCCTTTATCCCTTAATAAGAACAAAAAAATTATAAATTAATAAATAATCTATAATTCTTCTAAAAACAATACTTCTTTCTTATCATCATCATATTTAAAATAACCAGTTGCTCCAGTTGAATCAATTACCTTAATTGTATCTTTATCATATAAATAAACTTCAAAAGAGTAAATATCTAAATTACTTTTAAGATATGCTAATACTCTAAATTGATTAATAGTATTAACAGAATTTTTATTTATATCTTCACTTGTTAACTTATATAAATCACTCATAATAAGTTATACATTGATATTCAGTATCAATTATTTCCATTTCTCTGTTATATTTACCATAAATAACGTCCATATGATGATCCATAAGTTTATTAATATTTTTTACTAAACTTTTATTTAAATCTTCACCAATAATATTTTGATAGTAACTTTCAAATAAACTAAACCTTTTTAACTCATCATAATTTAAATTAGTTATTTTCATATTTACTTTAACATCTTCAGAAGATGCTTCAGTAACCTTAAATTTACCTTTATTAAGTTTAACGTGTAGAGTATTATTATTACCATCAACAATTATTATTTCTTCATCTTTATTTAATTCTATAACTTTCTTCTTATTTATCATATTTTACATCTCCTTTATCATTTATTGCTACTATAAAGATAACGCTGGATTCCTGCTCAAACTTTTCAATTATTTCTTTTAAATCTTTAAATTTTATATCATTAAGATACCAATATCTATTTTTTCTATTTAAATTTAAATAATCAATAAAAACATATCTTGGTTTATATTTTTTAATGTAATCTTGTAAATTATCACAAGTTAAAGTAAGATTATCAACAATAACAATATTATCACTATCAAAACTATTAAATTTGCTTAATAATACTTTTTTAGAAAAATTATAACTAATATAAAGTATATTTCTATTATCATTATTAATAGCGTCAATATAACCAATAAAATAATTTGTAATATAATCATCTGTTTTACTTTTGAAAAACGATAATTCACTTTTTGTAATCAATACCATAAAATCATCACCCAACATTATTATAATATTTTTAAGAGAAAAGGCACTCGGTTAAACGAATGCCTATTAATTTTTTTCTTCTTGTTCTTTATTTTTTGAAGATTTGTTATTTTCTTTTTTTAAAGCGTATTCTTGTAATAATTTTTCTAGTTCTGCATCATCAGTTGTTTTTTTCTTTAAATGATAAAAATAAGTACTAGATACACCATATTTTTTCATAGCTTCTGTTAATCTCATACATATACCTCACTTTCGCCGGTATTATAATATACCATTGAATAGACCACAATAGAGTTATATTA